>CAYLVP010000004.1:23389-25419 GCA_964387155.1 uncultured Rhodobacterales bacterium
GCCTGGGCAGCTTCGGCCAGTCGCGCGTCTTCAGCGGCTTTTCGGGCAGCCTCTTGCGCGTCTGCCTCAGCACGGGCGCGGGCCTCCGCTTGCAGGCGGGTGGTTTCGGCGTCACGGGCGGCCTGGTCTTCTGCCGCGCGTCGTTGCGCCTCTTGCGCAGCTTGGCGCTCCGCTTCGGCGGCAAGACGGGCGGCCTCGGCCTGGGCCAAGCGGTCGGCCTCGGCAGCGGCCCGCGCGGCGTCCTCATCGGCAAGGCGCTGCAGCTCGGCGGCAGCGCGCGTAGCCTCCTCCTCTGCCTGCTGTTGTGCCTGGGCGGCATCAGTGGCCTCGCGTTCAAGAGAAAGTTGAGCCGTGTCCAGCTCTTCCTCGACGCCGCCATCAGCGACAATCGCGTCAAGGCCTTCGTCCAGCTTGGAAGAGGATTTGAAGAGCTTGCTTTTCAGCTTTTTGAAGAAGGACATGCGACCCCTGAAATTCTTGCCAGGCTGAGAGGTAATACGTCCCGCAGCCATTGAAAAGGGCCGCGGGCTTATGGGCCGGGTCCGCGCCGTATGGCCGTGGCACCAACCGGGCGGACTGGGTGAGGCTCAGATTTCGTCTTTGAAATGCTGCATGACCAGCTTGATCGGGTTGGGCGCGGCCTGCCCCAGCCCGCAGATTGAGGCGTCGGTCATGGCTGTGCAAAGCTCTTCCAGCAGCGGCTGGTCCCAGCTGTCGGCCTGCATCAGCTTGACCGCCTTCTCACAGCCCACGCGGCAGGGCGTGCATTGCCCGCAGCTTTCATCCTCGAAAAAGCGCAGCATGTTGAGCGCTGCGGCCCGCGCGCTGTCGTGATCGGACAGCACCACCACGGCAGCGGAGCCGATGAAGCTGCCCAGCGGCTGCAGTGTGTCAAAGTCGAGCGGTACATCACTGATTGTGCTTGGCAAAAGCCCGGACGACGGCCCGCCCGGCTGATAGGCTTTGAAGACATGGCCCTCGGCCATGCCGCCTGCGGCCTCGATAATATCAGTGATGGTGGAGCCTGCGGGCAAGAGGTAGACGCCCGGCTGGGCCACCCTGCCCGAGACAGAATAGGAACGCAGGCCGGTGCGGCCGTTCTTTTCGACCGCGTTCAGTACCTCGGGGCCTTCGCGGCAAATGCGCGCGATCCAATACAGCGTCTCGACATTATGGACCAGCGTGGGACGCCCGAAGATGCCGACCGAGGCCACATAGGGAGGCCGGTGGCGCGGGATGCCGCGCTTGCCTTCGATGCTTTCGATCATCGCGCTTTCTTCGCCGCAGATATAGGCACCGGCCCCGCGGCGCAGGTCGATATAGCCCTCTGACACCAGCCCCGCCGCTTCCAGCGCTTTGATTTCAGCGGCCAGAATATGCAGCACGGCGGGGTATTCGTCGCGCATGTAGAGGAAAATCTTCTCCGCCTCGACCGCCCAAGCGGCGATCAGCATACCCTCCAGAAACAGATGCGGGGTCCGTTCAAGATAGTGGCGGTCCTTGAATGTGCCGGGCTCGCCCTCATCGCCATTGACGGCCAGATAGCGCGGCCCTTCATTGGCGCGCACGAAGCCCCATTTTTTGCCCGATGGGAAGCCCGCGCCACCGAGACCGCGCAAACCGCTGTCTTCGATCTTTGTCTGCACCGCCTCCCAATCGCCACCATCTCGAAAGGTTAGAAGCGCGCCATAACCACCTGTTTTTCTGTAGGCTTCCAGCGCCTCGTAGTCGGGGATGCTCGGATGCGTATCGCCATTGGCAATTGCGGCCTGGACCTTTTCAGGGGTCGCATGGTCGATATGGGCGTGGCCAAGTTCCAATACGGGGGCGGTGTCGCAGCGCCCCATGCAGGGCGCGCGCAACACGCGGACCTGCGACGCATCCAACCCGTCTTCCAGCGCCGCTTTGAGCTGTTCTGCGCCCGCCAGCTCGCAAGACAAGGAGTCGCAGACCCGGACGGTCAGCGCGGGTGGCGGGGTCTCGCCCTCTTTGACCACGTCGAAATGCGCGTAGAAGCTGGCGACCTCGTA
>CAYLVP010000004.1:25519-34042 GCA_964387155.1 uncultured Rhodobacterales bacterium
TTGCCATCTGATTTGTGATCCAGGGCCATGGCCGCAACTCTCCCGCTCGCTTTGCGGTGATTTAGCCAAGGACGGCGGCGGCGCGACAGGGCAAATGCGACCCAATCCCCCTGGTTTGCGCAAGCCGCCGCAGCGCGGCCGTCAAATAGAACGTGATCAGCGCAGTTCTGGGGTTTTCAATCGCGCGGGCCTTTGCCACAGTTGGTCTCATGAGATGGATGGGGGTCTTTCTTGCAACGCTCGTGTTGCCCGCGTTTCCTGCCTTTGCGCAGGAAGGCGGCAAGGCGTCCCCCAATTCCGAACGCATCCTGTCAGCGGCCGAGTTTGAGGCTTTCGCGGGCGGCACGACGCTTTATTTCAACCGGCAAGGCCAGCCTTACGGGGCGGAAGAATACAAGCCCGACCGCCGCGTGATCTGGACCTTCCTCGACGGCACCTGCGAACGCGGGGCCTGGTATAACGAGGGCGACAAGATCTGTTTCGTCTATGAGACCCAGACCAATGCGCAATGCTGGAATTTTCTGGAAGCCGCAGGGCAGAAACGCGCGCGGGTGGTGGGCGATGCGCCGTCCAACGATCTGTTCGTCGTGGGTCAGGACAACCGCAAGCTCAGCTGCCCCGGCCCCGGTGTCGGCGTCAGCTACACCCCCGATGTGGCCAAGCCGCGCCCCAACCTGTCAGTCATCGAAGAATGAACTTTGCTCTGGCGCATCTGAGCTGGGTGCTTTGCGTGCTGGCTTGGGTCGCGGCGTGGTCGCAGGTGCTGCTGCATTCAATTTGATATCGCCGTCTTTGAAGCGGATTTGCGTAGGTGCCGCCGTCTTTGCCTGTTTGACCGAGGTCAGCAGCCTGTCGCCCGCCCAGACCACCGCATAGCCGCGCTCCAGCGTGGCCTGATAGCCCAAGGTCTCCCGCATCCGGTCGAGCCGGGCGAGGTTGTCCTGCCAGCTTTTGATTTGCCGCGCCCCGGCTGAGGACAGCATCTGCGCGCTGCGCTTGATGCGCTCCTGCGCCAGTGAAATGTCGCGGCGCATCTGCACCGGGCTCAGGCCGCGCGCGCTTTGATCCAGCCGCGCCCGCGCGCGTTCGGAGCGTGCCCGCAAACCCGCATCCAGCTTCTCGCCTGCGCGCTCCAGCCGTGCCCTCATCGCGGCAGTCTTCTGGGTCAAAAGCCCCGGTCTGAGCGGGCCGGACGCGCGGCCATAGCCTTCCCGCTTGACGCTGAGCGCGGCCCCCAGGGCGGGCCCAAGCCGCGCCACAGCCAGATCAAGCCGCTGCTCAAAGGGTTTCTTGATCTCGTCACGTTTGGGCAGGGCGCGGGACAGGTCGCGTAGCCGCTCCCCCCGCCGCGCCAATTGGGCCGACTGCGCCCTTGCCATCCGCGCGTCGTAATTTTCGACCGCCGCCAGCAGGTCAAGGCGTACCGGCACCGCCATCTCCGCCGCTGCCGTGGGCGTCGGCGCGCGCCTGTCGGAGACAAAATCAATCAGCGTCGTGTCGGTCTCGTGCCCGACCGCCGAGATCAACGCAATGTCAGAGCCCGCTGCCGCGCGGGCCACCACCTCTTCATTGAAGCCCCACAGATCCTCGATGGAGCCCCCGCCCCGTGCCACGATGATCAGATCAGGGCGCGGCAAGGCCCCGCCGGGGGTCAGCGCATTGAAGCCGTTGATGGCGGCGGCCACTTGCGTCGCGCAGGCCTCGCCCTGCACAGCCACTGGCCAGATCAGCACCTTGCGCGGGAAGCGGTCGCGCAGCCGGTGCAGGATGTCGCGGATCACCGCGCCCTGCGGCGAGGTCACGACACCGATGATCTCGGGCAGGTAGGGCAGTGGCTTTTTGCGTTCGGCGTCAAAGAGACCCTCGGCCTGCAGCGCTTTCTTGCGCTTCTCAAGCAGGGCCATCAGCGCGCCCTCGCCCGCCACCTCGATCGTGTCGACATTGATGTTGTAGCGCGACTGCCCGCCAAAGCTGGAGACCTTGCCGGTCACGATCACCTCCAGCCCCTCTTCGGGCAGCTGGCCCAGCCCGGCAACCTGCCCCTTCCAGGTGTTGCACGAAATCACGTTCCGGTCGTCCTTCAGGTCGTAATACATATGGCCCGAGCCCGCGCGCATCACCCGGCCAATTTCGCCCCGCACCCGGACCCGGCCAAAGGCCGTCTCCAGCGTTTTCTTCACCGCGCCGGAGATTTCCGAGACAGTGAATTCGGGTGCGTTGGGGCTTGGCGCGTCGTCGTCGAGAAGGTCCATCATCTGTGCCTTGTGAAGCGGTTTGCGCCAGCTTAGAACGGCGGCAAATCGAGGGGAAGCGGCGATGAACATTCTTATTCTGGGCAGCGGCGGGCGTGAACATGCTTTGGCCTGGGCGGTCAAGCAAAACCCGAAATGCGACCGGCTGATCGTGGCTCCCGGCAATGCAGGCATCGCCCAGATCTCGGAATGCGCGGCGCTCGATATCAATGACGGGGCGGCAGTGGTGGAGTTCGCCGTGGCCCAGTCGGTCGATTTCGTCATCATCGGGCCAGAGGCACCGCTGGCCGCAGGCGTCGCCGACGCGCTGCGCGCCGCTGGCCTCAAATGCTTCGGGCCCTCGCAGGCGGCCGCACAGCTGGAAGCCTCCAAAGCCTTTACCAAAGAGATCTGCGACGCCTCTGGCGCGCCAACTGCACGTTATGCCCGCTTCACCGACGCCGCCGTCGCCCAGGCCTATGTGGCCCGGCAAGGCGCGCCCATCGTCATCAAGGCCGATGGGCTGGCTGCGGGCAAAGGGGTGGTCGTCGCCATGACCAAAGCACAGGCCGATGCCGCAATTGACGATATGCTGGGCGGTGCCTTTGGCGCGGCGGGCGCTGAAGTGGTGATCGAGGAATTCATGGAAGGCGAAGAAGCCTCCTTCTTTGTCCTCTCCGACGGCAAGACCATCCTGCCCATCGGCACCGCGCAGGATCACAAACGCGCCCATGATGGCGATACCGGCCCCAATACGGGCGGAATGGGCGCCTATTGCCCCGCGCCGGTGATGACGGATGCGGTGACGCGAAAGGCGCTTGATGAGATCATCCAGCCCACGGTCGATGAAATGGCGCGCCGTGGCACGCCCTATCAAGGCGTCCTTTACGCAGGTTTCATGATCAAGGACGGCCAGCCCCAGCTGGTGGAATATAACGTCCGCTTCGGCGACCCGGAATGCCAGGTTCAGATGATGCGGCTGGGGGCGCAGGCGCTTGATCTGATGCTGGCCTGCGCCGAGGGGCGGCTTGACGAGGCGCAGGTCAACTGGGCCGATGACCATGCGCTGACAGTCGTGATGGCCGCCAAGGGCTACCCCGGCAGCTACCAGAAAGGCAGCCGCATCGGCGGGCTCGACGCGCTGGTTGAGGATAGCCGCGCGATGGTGTTTCACGCAGGCACAGGCCGCGCTGATGATCATATCGTGGCCACCGGCGGCAGGGTGCTTAATGTCACGGCACGGGGCAGTTCATTGCAAGAGGCACATGACCGCGCCTATGCGATGGTCGCGCAAATCGACTGGCCCGAAGGGTTTTGCAGGCGCGATATCGGGTGGCGCGCGCTCAAGGGCTGAGCCTGCCTGCCTCATCATTGTTCCGAAAATATCCCGGGGGAGGGCGCAGCCCGGGGGCAGAGCCCCCACCCCGCGCGCCATCACGACAGCGGCGCGCCCACGCAGTCCACCCGCTGTTCGCTGATCCCCGTGATCCGCTGAATTTCCAGACTGTCCGACGAGATCACCATCATCTCGCCATCCTTGTCAAACGGCATCCAGCAATTGTTGGGGTCCGGGTTATCGCGATACAAAAAGCAGATCAGCTCGCCGCGCAGCTCGATATCGCCATAGGCGCAGCGCCCGCCCACATCCGCCCAGACGGACAGGTCCGGGCTCAGAAACTGCTCCACCCCAACAACCCGGCCGGAGCCGTCATGGGTGAAGGTCAGCGTGTTGCCCGTCGCCCGGTCCAGAAATTCCTGCGGGGTGATCTGCTCTTGCGCCTGACCGCCCGTCCCGACCCCGCCCAGGACCAGCGCTGCGCCCACCCATCTCAGCCGCATTGCAATGCACGCTCAAAACTGCTCGGGCCGGTCTGGGCGCCGATGTCGCGCGCCGCAAGCGCCTGGCCATCAAAGCGGATAGCCGCGAGGCGCTGCCAATTTGCCGTGGCCACAATCAATTCGGGCGCGCCTTCACAGCTCCGCACCCCGCCAGAGATGAAATCCTCGCCAATGCGGTGATTGGTCAACCCGGCCATCATTGCAACTTCGCGCAATGCGCCTTGCGCAAATCGCCAGACGCGCAGGGTCTTGGCCAGATGCGGTCGGTCAATATAGGCCAGCTCCACCAGCCCATCCCCGTCCAGATCCGCGACGCCAATCGGCGCGAGCCAGCGGTTGCGCGTGCCGATATGCGGCGTGGCTGCGATCTTGCCGGTCTCATCGTAAATGGCCAGCTGCGCGCCGCTCTGCGCCTCGCTTTCCACAACGACCACTTCCAGATCACCGTCGCCATCCACATCATGCAGGCGCGGCTCCAGATCTTCAAACACCCGCGTCTGGGGCAGCGCGATCACCACCCGGCCCGCATCGGTCACAATCTCAAGGCTGCCATATTCAATGGCGTCACCAAGCACGCCATGCGCGTAGCGTGTGGTGGGCGCGCCATATTCGGCATGGGTGATCTCAGCCTGGGCCACAGCGGCGCTTGCCACCAGCGCAAAGGCGGGCAATGCGCGGCGGGCAGACCAGCGCAAAAGACGCAGCGGCAGACGCCGCGCCCGGGTCAGGGCAGCCGCAATCAAATCTGCTTTTCGGGCATTTGGACAACAAGCCCATCCAGCGCGTCGCTGACTTTCAGCTGGCAGGTCAGGCGGGACCGCTCCGCATCGGGCTCATAGGCAAAATCCAGCATGTCTTCTTCCATGCTTTCCTTGGCGGGCAGTTTTTCGACCCAGCTGGCCTCGATATAGACATGGCAGGTCGAGCAGGCGCAGGCGCCGCCACAATCCGCCTCGATGCCCGGAATATTGTTATCGCGTGCGCCTTCCATCACGGTCAGCCCATTGGCCACCTCAACGACATGTTCCTTGCCGCCATGCTCGATATACGTGATTTTCGCCATTTCTCATCTGTCCTCGCGCAGTGCTCTTCTGACAGGAGATGTAGGGCAGTTTAGCGCCAAAAGCCAACCCCCCGATTGCCCGCGCCCCGGGCCTGCGACAGACGGGCTCGATAAACGCTTTGAGGATCACCCGCCCGGTGCTACCCTTCCGGCAGGAAAGGCTGGCAGAGAACGACCAGCCAACAGAGACGAGCCGCCATGACCCGACCCTTCCCTGCCCCCGTGCTTGCCCTTTTGGGCATCCCGCTTGCCGCCTGCGCGCCGCCGCAAGGCCCGGATGTGACCCGCCTGATCGAACCTTCAGTGGTCACCGCCTCCGAGATCACGCCGCCGCCCGCCGATCCGCATCGCTGTTGGGGCCATGAGCCCGCCCCGGAGATCACGACAATCACGCAGCAAACCGTGCAGGTCGAGGAGGCCCGGCGCGACGCAGACGGGCGCGAACTTACCCCTGCCATCTACCGCGAGGTCGACGTTCCCCAAACCGCACCGGGCGGCGATGGGCGCTGGTTCGAACGGGTCTGCGACGCGCAGATCACTGAGGGGTTCGTGCAATCGCTGCAACGCGCGCTCGCGGTGCGCGGGCTCTATGCGGGGGAGATCACCGGCCTGATGGACGGCGTGACGCGGGCCGCGATCCGGGCCTATCAATCCGCGCAAGGGCTCGACAGTGATCTGCTGTCGGTTGCGGCGGGCCAGCAGCTGGGGCTTGTGGCCGTGCAATTTGACCTGCCTGCCGAGCCTGCAGGCTAGCCCCACCGCCAAGACGACAGCCAAAAACAAGATTTCACCCACAAAAAAGGGCGCCGCAGCGGGCGCCCTTTCCGACTGTGTCTCAAGGCTCAGCGATCAGCTTTCATCCAGCGACAGCGCCAGGAAGCGCGGGTCGCCTTGACGGCGGATCAGCATGAGGAAGGATTTGCGCCCCGCCTCTTTCGCCTCTTCGATCCGCTCTTCCAGATCGCCCAGATTGTCGATCTTTTGCTGGCCGGCCTCGACGATCAGGTCACCGGCGCGCAGGCCCTTTTCAAAAGCGTCGCTGTCTTCCGAGACCTCCTTGACGACCAGACCGGACGTGTCTTCATCCAGCCCAAGCTGCTCGCGCAGTTCGGGGGTCAGGACCGCCACGGTCATCCCCATGATCTCTTTCTCATCGGGGTCGACGCGGTCAATCGCGACGGGCACGGCTTGCGCTTCCGCCTCTTCGCGGCGGCCCAGGGTGACGGCGAGGGTGATCTCTTCGCCCTCACGGATGATGTCAACATCCACGGCCTTGCCAACGGAGGTGTTGCCCACGATGCGGACCAGCTCGCGCGTGTCTTCGACAACCCGGCCATCAAAGGTGACAATGACATCACCGGCCTCGATGCCGCTTTCCTTGCCGGGGCCATCCGGCACATCGGTGACAAGCGCGCCACGGGCAGAGCTCAGCTCCAGCGCCTCAGCCACATCCTCAGAGACGTCCTGAATACGCACACCGAGCCAGCCGCGGCGGGTTTCACCGAATTCCTGCAGCTGGTCGACCACGCGGGTCACCACGTTGGAGGCCATCGAAAAGCCGATGCCGATCGAGCCGCCGGATGGCGACAGGATCGCGGTGTTGACCCCGATCACCTCGCCGGAGGTGTTAAAGAGCGGACCACCAGAGTTGCCCTTGTTGATCGCCGCATCCGTCTGGATGAAGTCGTCATAGGCACCCTGCAGCTCGCGGCCACGTTGCGACACGATACCGGCGGAGACCGAAAAGCCCTGCCCCAGCGGGTTGCCAACGGCCAGAACCCAATCGCCCACGCGGGCCTCGTCACTGTCGCCAAAGGGGACAAATGGCAGATCTTCTGGGGCATCCACTTTCAACAGGGCGATATCGGTCTTGGGATCGGTGCCGACAAGCTCGGCCTTCAGCTTCTCGCCCGAGAAGAATTCAATCTCAATCTCGTCGGCCTTGTCGATGACGTGATTGTTGGTGACGATATAGCCGTCAGCCGAAATCACAAAGCCCGAGCCCAGCGCCGAGGATTGGCGGGGCCGCTGCCCGCGGTCCTGGCGGTCGAGAAAATCCTTGAAGAAATCCTCAAGCGGCGAGCCCTCAGGCACGATAGGTGCCGGGCCTTGGTTAACGCCCGCCACCGTGGTGGAGGTCGTGATGTTGACAACGGACGGGCTGACCTGATCGGCCAGATCAGCGAAGCTGTTGGGCAGCTCCGCGCGCGCCGCGACCGTTTGGGCCAGAAGCAGCACAAGGCCAAAGGCCAAGGCTTGAACGGCCCTCACTGGCGACGCCTGTCGCATGGTTTGGGGTATGACGTGAGCGTTCACTTAGTGGCTCCTTCGGTTCGGTTTGCATCTAGTGCGGCGCGGGTGCACAGCATCTGTGCGTCTGCGCCTGATGGATCATAAAGTGGGCAATTGGGCGGCAATTGCAACGGTGTGGCGGCTCGCCGGACGTCAACTGGGCGTGAGCCTTTGTAACAGGATACCTTTCAACTATAGCGCCGTTGCCGCATTGGGCAAAGCTGCGCGCGCGCCATATCAGGGTTTCACACGGGCCGCGCGGAACTGCGCATCGGCCTCGGGGCTGCCATCGTGGAAGCTGCCAAACCACTTATCGAGCGGCACCGCGCTCTCACCAAAATTGACGCTGTGGTAGCGGTGATGCAGGTAATGCATCAGCTTTTCCTTCTTCACCGCCGCCTCATCGCCAAAGACGATCTCGTCAAAGCCGGAATGGCTGACCCCCGGCCCCAGCGCTGTGGTGACCCCGTTAAACATCATGTGCAACGGGTGAGACGGCACCACCAGATGGATCAGCATGCAGCTGAAATAAAGCACATGTTCGACCGGGTGCATCGCCATGCCCGACCAGGGGCCCACGTTCACATTTTTGTGGTGCAGGTAATGCACGGTGCGATAAAGCGGCGGCCAATGGATCAGCCGGTGGATCCAGTAGAAATGGAAATTTCGCCAGAAGGGCATCAGCAAAAGCCACGCCACGAACCAGACGGGGTTTTGCGCCAGGCTTGAGAAAGGCAGCGCCTCATTGGCGTAGCCCCACCACAACAGCACCTCGAACCCGGTCCAGATGACCACGCCGATATTGGACCAGAAAACATTGTCATAGACCTGATTGTCAAAGAGGAACCGCTTGTCGCGGTCCGCAGGCCAGTTGGCATTGTATTTCGCCCGCCTGCCCTGTTTGCGCCAGCGATAGAGCCACAGATGCAAGCCCCCCGTAAACAGGCCCACCATGACAATGTTGCGGATCAGAACCTCAAGCATCCAGCCCGGCTGCAGCGTCTGCATCCGCGTAAGCTCGGGCGTGAAGAAGAGATAGGCTGTTACGGTGATCGCCAGATAAAGCCCGAACCAGGGCAGCAAGAATCCCGGCACGCC
>CAYLVP010000004.1:34142-72082 GCA_964387155.1 uncultured Rhodobacterales bacterium
TTACGGTGATCGCCAGATAAAGCCCGAACCAGGGCAGCAAGAATCCCGGCACGCCGAGAAACCACCGCGCAATCACGCCGGGCGTGGTCGGCCAGTCAAAAAGCGGCATGAAGCGCACCCGGCCCTCGGGCCGCCATTCACCCCGCCGGTCGCGGGTCTGTCCGTGCTCGTCGATGCTATCGCTCATGGCTGATAGATAACGCGGGCAGGGACCGGGCCGTCAAGCCCGCCTCTGTCAACGCGACCATCCGCTAGAGGCGCTATCCTGGGCGTCGAGAAGCCCCAAAGCAGGTCAGACGCCAAAGGCTCCCTTGGCCAGCCAGACCAGAAACACCCCCATGGCCACGCAGGCCAGACCCAACAGGCGGCGGGTCTGCTCGGGGATATCAGAGATGACCTTGATTAGGTCCTCAAGACGCGAAGGGGCCAGTGCGAACACCAGCCCCTCGATTACCAGTACCAGCCCGAAGGCCAGCAAAAGATGCGTCATCATTGCAGCGCCGCTGCCCCTTGATCCGACCGCAGATAGTCGAAGAACGGATCATTGGGCGAGATCACGAAGGAAGAGTTGCTCCCCTGCAATCCACGCTCATAGGCATCAAGTGAGCGGCGGAATTCGAAGAATTCCTGATCCGCACCATAAGCTTCGCCAAAGATCGCGTTGCGGCGGGCGTCGGCCTCACCACGGATAATGTCAGCCGTCTTCTGCGCCTCGGACACCAGCTCCACCACGGTCCGGTCGGCCTGGGCGCGCACGCGCTGGGCCGCTTCCTCGCCTCGGGCGATCTCGTCGGCGGCTTCGCGTTCACGCTCGGCGCGCATCCGTGTAAAGGTTGCGTCAAGGTTCTGCTCTGGCAGGTTGGTCTGCTTCAGCCGCACGTCAACGACCTCCAGCCCAAGCGGGCGGGCCCGTGCACGTGCCTGCTGCGTGATGCGGTTGACCAGTTCGACCCGTTCAGCTGACAAGATCGTGCCAGAGGTCACGCCTTCCGCACCCAGCACTTCCCGGATCACCGGGTTCAGGATCCCCGACAGGCGCGATTCTGCGGTGGCAAGACCACCCACACCCACGGCCTGACGGAACTGGACCACATCCGAGATACGGTAGCGGGCGAACGCGTCCACCTTGAGACGACGGTCATCAGATGGCGTCACCTCGGTCTCAGGCGTGTCAAGCGCCTGAATACGGTCATCATAGCGCACGACCTCCTGGATCAGCGGCACCTTGAAGCCAAGGCCCGGGTCTTCCTTCGTTTTCACGATCTGACCGAATTGCAGCACCAGCACTTTCTCGCGTTCATCAACGATGAAGATCGAGGACAGCACCAGGAACAACACGACAAACAGGCCTGCGAGGCCAATGAAACCCTTACTCATCAGTTCGTCCCCTCGGTGGCTGGTCGGCGCAGCTCGTTGAGCGGCAGATAGGGCACGACGCCCTGCCCGCCTTCGCCGGAATTGTCGAGAATGATCTTGTCGGTCGCGCCGTAGACACGCTCCACCGTTTCAAGCCACAGACGTTTGCGCGTCACCTCGGGGGCTTTGCGGTATTCCTCCAGAACGGCTGTGAAGCGGGAGGCCTCACCCTCGGCCTGGTTGACCTGCTGGGCGCGGTAGGCTTCAGCCTGTTCCAGAAGCTGCGCGGAGTCACCACGTGCCTGGGCCAGAACCCGGTTGGCATAGGCGTCGGCCTGACGTTGCAGCGTGTCGCGCTGCTGCTCGGCCGCCTGCACTTCGCGGAAGGCGTCGATCACCTCGCGTGGCGGGTCGGCCTTGTCGAGGTTGAGACGCACGATGTTCACACCCGCATCATATTGGTTCAGCGTCGTCTGGATCAGTTCGCGCACCTCATCGGCGATCAGCTGACGATCCCTGTTGAGGATCGGTGCCAGCTCGGACCGGGCGATGATTTCACGCATGGCCGATTCAGACACCGCGCGGATCGTGTCGCGCGGATCTGCGAGGTTGAACAGGAATTTCGCCGGATCATTGATGTTCCAAACCACCTGAAAATCGATATCGACGATGTTCTCATCCGTGGTCAGCATCAAGCCGCCATCACCCCGCGCGCCGAGGCCGATATCTTCGGTCTGCTCGCGGGTCACCGGGATCACCTCTGCCGTGACCACCGGCCATGGCGCGAAGTTCAGGCCGGGATTGCCGGTGGAGGAATATTCACCGAGAAACAGCTCAACCGACTGCTCTTCCGGCGCGACCGTGTAAAAGGACGTGAAAACCCAAAGCGCTGCTGCGCCAAGGGCTGCCAGACCGATCGTGCCGCGCGACACGCCGCCACCGCCCTCACCGCCGCCAGAGCCGTTCACGCCCCGACCGCCGCCGCCGCGCCCGCCCATCAGCACGCGCAGCTGCTCCTGACCTTTTTTCATCAGCTCGTCGATCTCAGGGATCTGCGGCTGGCCGCCGCCAGAGCCCCGGTTCGGGCCCCGTTCTGGCCCACGGTCACCGCCGCCCGGCCTGTTATCCCTGTCACCCCCATTGCCGCCGCTTTCGCCGCCGCCCCAAGGTCCGCCACTGTTACCGGCCATCAAAGCTCCATTCTTTTTTCAAACGTCTTTATTCCTTGCCCGTGTAATTGGGTGTTTTGGCCCCGAAATCAAGCAGAACGCGTCGGGGTTTTCATCGTCACCAATTCTTCGGACATCGTCGGGTGTACAGCGCAAACCTGATCAAACTGCGCCTTGGTCGCGCCCATCTTGATGGCGATGCCCGCCATCTGGATCATCTCGCCCGCTCCGGGTGCGACGATATGGCAGCCAAGCACCACATCCGTCTCTTTGCTGACGATCAGTTTCATCAGCACCCGGTCGGGCCGGTCCAGAAAGGCCTGCTGCATCGGGCGGAACGAGGTGGAGTAGACATCAACGGGCTCTTGCGCGGAGGCGTCTTCCTCGCTGAGCCCAACCGTGCCCATCTCGGGCTGGGTGAACACGGCGGAGGGGATCAAGGCGTGATCAACCGGTGTCGGGTTGCCCTTGAAGACGGTTTCAACAAAGGCCATGCCCTCGCGGATCGCCACAGGGGTCAGCGTGACCCGCTCGGTCACATCGCCAATCGCATAGATTGACGGCTGCGCGGTCTGGCTGAACTCATCAACCTCAATCTCGCCCTTGCGGCCCATTTTGACAGCCGTTGTGTCGAGCCCCAGATCGTCGGTGTTGGGCCTGCGGCCCGTGGCAAAGAGCACCTGGTCGAACTCCCGCTCCTGCCCGTTTGACGCTTTGACCCAGATCGGGCCATCCGTCCCGCCTTCGGAGTTTGCCGCAACATCGGGCTGCTCGCTGGCTGGCGCGCCCATCGCGGCGTCACCACGCCCCTCCGAGCTGACATCCCCGGCGCGCTGCATCTCCACGATGGTGGTGCCGAAATGGATCTTGATGCCCTTCTTCTGCATCATCTCCGAGACGAGGCCCGCCGCTTCCTCGTCAAAGCCACGCAGGATGCCTGATTTGCGAATGAACATCTCTACCTCGACGCCCATATTGTTGAGCACACAGGCAAATTCGCAGGCGATGTAGCCCGCCCCCACGATGAGGATAGATTTGGGTAACCGCTCCATCTGAAAGAGGTCATCCGACACCATGCCAAGCGCGGCGTTGGGCATGTCGGGCTTCACAGGCCTGCCGCCGGTTGCGATCAGGATATGTTTGGCGGTGACGGTCTTGCCATCCACCTCGACCGTGTGCGGGTCCTTCAGCCGGGCGCGGGCATCAAAGATCTCGACGTCGGAATTGTTCAGAAGGGAGCGGTAGACCTCTTCCAGCCGGTCAAGCTCCTTGTTGAGCCGTTCTTTGAAGGGCGGCCAGCTGAACTCCCCTGCGGTGACGTCCCATCCGTAATCGGAGGCCTCCGCAAGGCTTTCGCGGTAGCCCGAGGCAAAGACCATCAGCTTTTTGGGCACACAGCCCCGGATCACGCAGGTGCCGCCCATCCGGCTGGATTCGGCCAGGGCGACCTTCGCCCCCTCTGCCGCCGCAACCCGCGCCGCCCGCACACCGCCCGAACCGCCACCGATCACAAACAGGTCATAGTCAAAGCTCATGGCAGCATTCCTTCGTTTTGCATTGTGTCTTCTGCGTTTGGCAATCGTGACGTTTGGAGTGTCTTGAGGTTTGCGCCTAATCGGCGATATCGAGAAACAGGTTGTCGCTTTCCAAAAGCTCGATCTTGTCATGCGCGACTGTGCCGGTGTTGATGTCCCGGGTTTCCACGGCACCGTCGGCATTGCCAATCACAACCACGTCACAAATGTCGATAAATAGCCCGTTCTCCACCACGCCCGGGATCTGGTTCATCACTAGGCTCAGCTGACGCGGGTTGCCGATGCGGCGCAGTTCCAGATCGAGAATGTAGTTGCCCTCATCGGTGATGTAGGGCGTGTCATTGTTCATCCGCAGCGCGGTGCCCCGGCCCAGCACATCAAGGCTGACCAGCGTTTCCTCCACCAGCGCCTTGGTGGTCTGCCAGCCAAAGGGGATCACCTCGACCGGCAGCGGGAAGGCCCCCAGCGTGTCCACCTGCTTGCCCGCATCCGCAATCACGATCATCTGGTCAGAGGCCGTTGCCACGATCTTTTCCTGCAACAGCGCCCCGCCCCCGCCTTTGATCAGGTTGAGATTGGCGTCATATTCATCCGCCCCGTCAATGGTCAGGTCCAGCCATTTGGCCTCGTCGAGCGTAATGACGGTGATGCCCACCTGCTTTGCCAGCTCGGCGGTGCGGGTCGAGGTCGCAACCCCGGTGATCTTGAGCCCGTCCTTGCGCACCATCTCGCCCAGACATTTCACCATCCAGGCGGCTGTCGACCCTGTGCCAAGCCCCACCTTCATCCCATCTTCCACATACATCACCGCGCGTTTGGCCGCGACGAATTTGGCTTTGTCGATTGGCGAAAGATTGGCGCTCATACCCACAGACTCCTCTCAAAGGCGTCTCTTCTATAGGCCGTTTGCCCGCCGGGCGCGAGAGGCCATCTGGGCAAATCTCGCTTCACATCGTCCGCCCCTGCGGCGTTGGCGCGCTGCCGCTCAAAGCCTCTAGCGCCAGCGCCAGGCAGTCGCGTGGCAAGATCATCAACATCTTGTGGCGGTCGAGCTGCACGCGCACTGGCCCCGTGGCCTCGTTCGAGGTGCCGACCCGGGTGCCGGGTGACAAGGTGAGCCCGTCAATTGGGTAAACCAGGCCTGTGCTTGTGCCCTGCACCGGGGCCATGGGAAACAGCGACACCCGTGTGCCCGGGGCGAGATCAATTTCGAACGCCTCAGGGCACAGAAAGCAGATATCTTCATCCGCAATCATGATGACCCGGTCGTCGGGGAAGTTCACCAGCGTCGTGCAGGCGGCCAACTGATGGTCCAACCGACCCCCGGCAAAGCCCAGCGCCAGAATCGCGCCTGCCTTGATCCGTGACAGGCATTTGGCAAAATCGGTGCTGTCCTGCTCGGTGATATGGTGAAGGGCCTGGGCAGGGATTCGCGCCCGCGTGGCCTCGGAAATCGAATCCATGTCACCGATCACCGCCGCCGGCACATGGCCCGCAGCAAGCGCAGTATCCGCGCCGCCATCCGCTGCCACAAGAATCGGTGCCACCTTAAGCATCTGATTCACATCATTTAATTGTGTCGGGGCACCGCCTAAAAGTGTCAGAAATGTGGGGGTTTGAACAATTCTCGCCATATTGAGATCATTAATGCCCATTATGAGGACAATCAGCAACGTGTCCCATGGCGGATCCTGACCCCTGTTCAGAATTTGTTTGGGATGCAGAAATAGAGTGAACTAAATTTCCTGGTGTCATTGGGAAGAAAGAGAACTGCTGTGGTTGGTGAAAGCAAAATCCTGACGGTGTCATACGGCACTTTTTCATGCACCCTCGAAGGGTTTGACGACCCGTTTTCGACTATGAAAGCGATTGCGGAATATTTTCGCGACCTGGCCGCCGAAGACCGCTATTTCGGAGCCGAACCGCCGCAGCCTGACGCGGATATCCTGCACAAGATCGCCGAACAGACGATTCAGTCCCGGGTGAATGCCGAGGTCAGCAACAATTCTTTGATCTTGCGTCAGGACCACAGCGAAGCGAAATCGCAGCCCACCAGCTTCGCGCCTGCCGTCCCTCCGACCCAGGACAGTGGTGGCTCAGTTGCCGGCAGCACGGCGTTTGGCTCTGGCGAGACGATTTCTGAAAAGCTGCAGCGCATTCGTGCCGTCGTGTCGCGGGATGCAGCAGCACCTTTGGCGGGCGCTGCATTTTTCAATGAAGACGAACATGCAGACCAGTTTGGCCCGCAGGCAAGTGACCCGGGTGAAGAGGAAGGCAAAATCGACACGGCCCCCCTCGCAGATGCGGGCGGCTATGAGGACGAGGCAGAGCCTGCTGACGCCGTTGCAGAGCCAGAGCCGGAGGCCAGCTCTGCGCCCAACGCGGTCGGCAATTTCCTTGCAGGCCTGAAACTTGATCCCGAAGCCGAGGCCGTGACGGCGCAAGAGGCTGAGCTGACCGATGAGATGGCTGAAGACAGCGTAGCGGAGGCCATCGAGGCCGAGGCCGGTGACGCGCAGGATGTCGAAGCCCCGGATCTCGAAACTCAAGAGCTTGAGGCTCAGGACGTAGCGGCTCAAGAGGTAGACACCGAGCGCGAAACCGCCGAGCAGGCAGAGCCAGCCACATCCGAAGACGCGGCAGAGGCAGAGGCAGCGCTCACCGAATTGACGGTCGAGGACGAGGCGGCACCACGCCGCCGCATCGTCGTGCAGAAAATTTCCCGTGCTCAGATTGAGGCCGCACAGGCTGACGGCGAAGACGACAGCACTTTGGCCAATATGGCAGACGAGGCACCGGATCTTTCCGAAGAAGCCGAAGCCGCCTTGATGCGGGAGCTGGCCTCCGTCGAAGCCGATATGGAAGCAGGCGAAGCCCCCGATATGGCGGAGGCAGACGTCGCCGAGCTTGCTGAAGGCGCCAACTCTGAGGATGCCACGATTGCGGATGTGATGGCCAAACAGCGCGAAGCAACCGCAGAGGGCCGCGACACCGTTGAGGATGCAAGCGATGCGGAAGCCGCACCGCGTCAGGGCCATGCCGCCCTTTTGGTTGAGGATGAAGACGCAGCGCTCAACCGCCTGATGGATGCAACCAGCTCGCGCATGAATGAAGATGATGGCGCGGTGCGCCGCGCCTCCATCGCGCATCTGAAAGCCGCCGTTGCCGCAACAAAAGCGGATGAAAGCATCGCGAAAGCCGCGGCCGACGAGGATGCACGCGAGATGGATCAATATCGCGATGACCTCGCCCGCGTCGTCCGCCCCGGTCGCGCGCATCCACGTAGCGAAGCCCGCACACCCTCGTCGCTGCGCCCTGCCCCGCTGGTGCTGGTGAGCGAACAACGCATCGATGAAGACGAAGGCGACACGGACACAAATGCGCATGCCGCCGTTCAGCCGCGCCGCCTGTCGACCAACGGCAATCTGGCGCTGAACCCTGACTATGACGAAGATGCCCAGACCGCAAAACTGCGCAGCACCAGCACAGAAACATTCGGCGATTACGCCACACGGCAAGGCGCGCTTGAGCTGCCCGATCTGCTGGAAGCAGCGGCTGCGCATTTCACCTATGTGGAAGGCACGGGCGAATTTACGCGCCCGATGCTGATGCGGAAAATCTGCTCCGTCGATACGGTGGAGGCCCCGTCACGTGAGGAAGGTCTCCGCTCCTTCGGCGCGCTGCTCAGGGAAGGCAAGATCGTCAAGGACGGGTCCGGCAAATTCTTCCTCGCCGAAACCTCGCGCTTCGTGCAGCACCCCGCCCCGCAAGAGGCTTAGGTCAGACAGAGTATCGACAGTGTTACATCACGGGGCAGGCCAATCGGTCTGCCCCGTCTACGTTTCATGCATAGCCACCAACCCGACCAAGAGGGCACAACCGCCGGACACTTCGAGCATACACACGCCATCAGTGCCGCGGCGCAGCCGCCTACCCGAGCGATAGCGAGGGGCATGGTGCCCGACACAGTCGGACAATCGGATCACCTCAGCCCCCAAGCCTATCTGTGAAGCGGAAGCCGCCTTCCAACGCCCGCTCATGGGTGCGGGTTCAATCCTTGCCGGGGTCTTCCTGACCGATGCCTTTGAACAGTAACTTGAACGGCAAGGCCCAGATAACACCGAGGCCCAGATAGATCAGCAGCTCCAACAGGAAAGAGGGGCGGGGCAACAGCCCTACGAGCGTCACCGCGACCACGATATAGGCAGGCAGCCCCACGACCAGCAACAGCAAAGACCACCGCTTGCGGGATTTGTAGCTCATAGCCATCGCTCAGCCCTCACCTCGTTTTGCCAGCTGCGCCCACCGCGCAGCGCTGTCGGATCAATCCGCGAACGGGTCCGTCACCAGGATGGTGTCCTCCCGCTCGGGTGAGGTGGAAAGTAGGGCGACGGGGCAGTCGATCAACTCTTCCACCCGGCGCACATATTTGATGGCATTTGCAGGCAGCTCAGCCCAGGAGCGCGCGCCCTCCGTGCTTTCCGACCAGCCTGCCATCTCTTCGTAGATGGGTGTGCAGCGGGCCTGTTGATCGGCGGCGGTGGGCAAGTAGTCCAGCCGCGCCCCGTCAAGCTGATACCCCACGCAAATCTTCAAGGTCTCGAACCCATCCAGAACATCCAGCTTGGTCAGCGAAATGCCGGTCACCCCAGAGGTCGCACAGGTCTGGCGCACCAGGGCCGCATCAAACCAGCCGCAGCGGCGTTTGCGACCCGTCGTCGTTCCGAATTCATGGCCCCGCTCGCCAAGGCGTTGCCCGTCCGCATCCTCCAGCTCGGTCGGGAACGGGCCCTCGCCCACGCGGGTCGTGTAGGCCTTCACGATCCCCAGCACATAATCGATGGAGCCCGGCCCCACGCCCACGCCCGTAGCCGCCTGCCCTGCAATCACATTGGACGACGTCACGAACGGGTAGGTCCCGAAATCAATGTCGAGTAGTGCACCTTGTGCGCCTTCAAACAGGATACGCTGACCGCGTTTCTTTCGATCATTCATCTCTTTCCACACGGGCGCCGCATAGGGCAGAATTTCGGGCGCGATCTCGCGCAGCTGCGCCAGCAGCGCATCGCGGTCCACTGGCTCAATCCCGAGACCTTTGCGCAGCGGGTCGTGGTGCTGCAGCGCGCGGTCGACGCGGGCCTCCAGCGTGGCGGGGTCGGCCAGATCGGCCACCCGGACAGAGCGGCGCCCGACCTTATCCTCATAGGCCGGGCCGATACCGCGCCCGGTCGTGCCGATCTTCGTACCCTTAGAGGCCGCTTCCTCGCGCGCGCGGTCCAGCTCGCCGTGGATGGGCAGGATCAGCGGCGTGTTTTCGGCAATCATCAGGGTCTGGGGCGAAATCTCCACGCCCTGCTTACGGATCGTCGCAATCTCGGCCATCAGATGCCAGGGGTCCAGCACCACGCCGTTGCCGATGACCGACAGTTTGCCGCCGCGCACCACACCGGATGGCAGAGCGTGCAGCTTATAGACCTCCCCGTCGATAACCAGGGTGTGGCCTGCGTTATGCCCGCCTTGAAAGCGCACGATCGTGTCGGCGCGTTCCGACAGCCAGTCCACGATCTTGCCTTTCCCCTCGTCGCCCCATTGAGCGCCGACAACGACGACATTGGCCATGATGATCCCCTGATTTGGATGAAACCGGGCACCGTATAGCGGCGCGCCTGCGCAGGGGGAAGCCTCAATCGCGCCGCGACGGGTGGCGCATGGGCCAAGATGGGTTGCGCCTTCGCCCGGGCAGGACTACATACCGCAAAAGACTTGAGCTAAAGGCCGTTCGCCCCATGGAAAACATTGTCCTCATCGTCCACCTGATCATCGCCCTGTGCCTGATTGGCATCGTGCTGGTTCAGCGTTCGGAAGGCGGCGGGCTTGGCATTGGCGGCGGCGGAGGTGGGGCCATGACAGGCCGCCCGGCGGTCTCGCCTTTGGGGAAATTGACCTGGCTGTTTGGCATTGCCTTTGTGATCACCTCGATCACCCTGACGGTGCTGGCCGCACAAAACGCGACTGGCGGGTCGGTCCTGGACGGCGACGCGCTGCTGCCGCCAACCACCGAAGGCACGGCACCGGAGGCTGACATTTTGCTGCCCCCCACAACGGGCGATGTGCCGCTGACGCCGCCACGCATTGACGAATAGCGCAGATCTCGGCCGCTGGCTAATTATCCACTATTTCTGGGGGCTTGGTGGCGACGGCCCACATTATGTGGGCCCCGCCTGTTGCGGGACAGACCCGAATCCCCTAAGACTTAAATCCCGTGAGTAAGGGCAGATCGACGCCCTGAAACATCCAATAAAAGCACTTGGACCGCGGGGCAGTTCGGCACATGGCGAGATATATCTTTATTACCGGCGGCGTCGTGTCATCGCTTGGCAAAGGCCTGGCCTCCGCCGCGCTTGGCGCGCTGCTGCAGGCGCGCGGATATTCGGTGCGGCTGCGCAAGCTCGACCCCTATCTCAATGTCGACCCGGGCACGATGTCGCCCTTTGAGCATGGCGAAGTCTTCGTGACCGATGACGGGGCAGAGACCGACCTTGATCTTGGCCATTACGAACGCTTCACAGGCGTGGCGGCGCGGATGACCGATTCCGTGTCATCGGGCCGGGTCTATTCCACCGTGCTCGAAAAGGAACGCCGCGGGGATTACCTTGGCAAGACCATTCAGGTGGTCCCGCATGTGACCAATGAGATCAAGGATTTCATCGCGATTGGCGATGATGAGGTCGATTTTCAGCTGTGCGAGATTGGCGGCACAGTTGGCGATATCGAGGGACTGCCCTTCTTTGAGGCGATCCGGCAGTTCGGGCATGAACGCCCGCGCGGCGACTGCATTTTCATGCATCTGACCTTGCTGCCCTATCTTGCGGCGAGCGGGGAGTTGAAGACCAAGCCCACCCAGCACTCCGTCAAGGAGCTGCAATCCATCGGCATTGCGCCCGATATTCTGGTCTGCCGTTCCGAGCATCCGATCCCGCAAAAGGAACGCGAGAAGCTGGCCCTGTTCTGCAACGTGCGCCCTGACAGCGTGATCGCCGCCTATGACCTGAAGACCATCTATGACGCGCCGCTGGCCTATCACAAGGAAGGGCTCGATCAGGCGGTGCTGGACGCGTTCAACATCTCCCCCGCGCCGTCGCCAAAGCTGCATGTGTGGGAAGATGTCTCTGACCGGGTGCACAACCCTGAGGGCAAAGTGAAAATCGCCATCGTCGGCAAATACACCCAGCTCGAGGACGCCTATAAGTCGATCAACGAGGCGCTGACCCATGGCGGCATGGCCAACAGGGTGAAGGTCAAGATCGAATGGGTTGATGCCGAGATTTTTGACCGTGAGGACGCGGCCCCGCATCTGGAAGGCTTCCACGCCATTCTGGTGCCCGGCGGCTTTGGCGAACGCGGCACGGAAGGCAAGATCAAGGCCGCGCAATTCGCCCGCGAGCACAAGATCCCCTATCTGGGCATCTGTCTGGGCATGCAGATGGCGGTAATCGAGGCCGCGCGCAATCTGGCTGGGCTGGAAAACGCGGGCTCGGAGGAATTCGACCATGAAGCCGGGAAAAAACGGTTTGAGCCGGTGGTCTATCACTTGAAGGAATGGGTGCAGGGCAATGCCAAGGTGCAGCGCCGCGAAAGCGACGACAAGGGCGGCACAATGCGGCTGGGCGCCTATGACGCTGTGCTCAAAGACGGCTCGAAAGTGGCCGAGGTTTACGGCGCCACCAATATCGAAGAACGCCACCGGCACCGCTATGAGGTGGACATCAAATACCGCGACGAGCTGGAAAAGCGGGGGCTTATTTTCTCGGGCATGTCGCCTGATGGCAAGCTGCCTGAAATCGTGGAGGTCACGGACCACCCGTGGTTTATTGGCGTGCAGTTCCACCCCGAGCTGAAATCCAAACCCTTCGCCCCGCACCCGCTTTTTGCCGATTTCGTGCGCGCGGCCAAGGATGTCTCACGTCTGGTTTAGACCGCTTGCATCGCGACGCGCGCGCCCACATGTTTGAAACAGATCGCGTTGAGGAGTGCTGAGATGCCAAAAGCCTATTGGGTTGCGCAGGCGACCGTGTCTGATGTGGATGCCTATGACGCATACCGCGCCGCCAATGCCGAAGCCTTCGCCAAATACGGGGCGCGGTTCATCGTGCGCGGCGGCGATCAAACCCTGATGGAGGGCGAGGCGCGCCCCCGCACCGTGGTGATCGAGTTCAAGGACCTTGCAACCGCCAAAGCCTGCTATGCCAGCCCCGAATATCAGCGCGCGCTTGCGATCCGCACGCCGATTTCGCAGGCAAATCTGGTGATCGTGGAAGGATATGACAGCTAAATGTTTGACGCACTTCTCAAGGTTCTGACCGGCGACACTGAAGAACAGCTGCCCGAAACGGATGCCCGCCTGGCGCTTGCGGCGCTTCTGGTTCGGCTGGCCCGCACGGATGGGCGATACGACGCGTCCGAAAGCGCAAAGATCGATGTGATCCTGGCGCGCCGCTACACCCTGACGGATGGCGCGGCAGCCAAGCTGCGTTCCGAGGCGGAAGGGCTGGAGGCCGAGGCCCCTGACACCGTCCGCTTCACCCGCGCCATCAAGGATCACACCGCCCATGAGCATCGCGACACGGTGATCGAGGATATCTGGGAGCTTGCGCTTGCCGACGGATCCCGCTCTGACGATGAGGACAGCCTGATCCGTCTGGTGGCCCCCCTTCTGGGGATCAATGATCGCGACAGCGCGCTTGCGCGACAGCGTGTGATCGACCGCCTGACCGGGTGATCGCCAGCCTGCCCATGTATGACCGCCCCGAAACGAGGGCGGCCAATGACAGGTTTTGGGCGCTGATCCGCGAGGCTTATGGCGATGGGCCGCAGCAGCTGTCCCGCGACGGTGAAGGGCTTGCACATTGGCGCGACCCCGATCTGGTGTTTTCGCAGACCTGCGGCATGCCCTACCGGCTGCATTTGCAGGGCGTGGTCAGCCTTGTGGGCACGCCTGTCACCACGCTGGATGACCCGCCGGGGCAGTATCACAGCGTTTTGGTCACGCGCGCGGATGACCCGCGCGACAGGTTCGAGGCCTTCAAGACCGCGCGGCTGGCCGCGAATATGGACCTCTCCCAAAGCGGCTGGGCGGCGCCACAAAACATGGCCGCCACACATGGGTTTGCCTTCACGGATGTGGTTTGGACCGGCGCGCATCTGGCCTCCGCCCGGGCCGTGCAGGAGGGTCGGGCCGATATCGCCGCGATTGACGTGGTGAGCTGGACCATGATCCGCCACTATGATCGCTGGTCTGACGCGTTAAAGGTGATTGATCGCACGCCACCCACCCCGATGCTGCCCTATGTCACCGCGAAACCTAGGGATGCGGCCCCACTTTTCGCAGCAACGCAGGCCGCAATTGCAGCCTTATCGCACGAAGATCGCTCAACGCTGTGTCTGGCAGGGCTGACCCGCATCTCTGCCGCGGACTATCTGGCCGTCCCCTCGCCCGGCTTACTTTAGGTCAGCCACGCAGCCCCCATTGCGCCCGCCCCAGAATTCGTCATTACTCCCCTATCGGGGAAAATCACTTTCGGGCCATATGTCTGACGCGCCAGTCATCGAAATTCGCAATCTGCACAAAGCCTATGACGCGCTGGAGGTTTTGAAGGGCGTTGATATCACCGCACCTGCGGGCCATGTGGTTGCATTGATCGGGTCATCGGGTTCTGGCAAGTCCACGCTGCTGCGCTGCGCGAACCTGCTGGAGGACAGCCAGCAAGGCGAAGTTATGTTTTGCGGCGAGGCCGTGACCTGGAAAGGCACGGGCATGGCCCGGCGGCCCGCGAACCCGGCGCAGGTCACCCGCATTCGCACAAACCTGTCGATGGTCTTTCAGCAGTTCAATTTATGGGCGCATATGACGGTCTTGCAAAACGTGATGGAGGCGCCCGTCACCGTGCTGCGCGAGGACCCTGCAGTGGTGGAGACGCGCGCCCGCGCGCTGCTTGACAAGGTCGGGATCGGCGACAAGGCCGATGTCTTCCCCGCGCAAATGTCCGGCGGCCAGCAGCAGCGCGCCGCCATTGCGCGGGCGCTGTGCATGCAGCCCAAGGCGCTTTTGTTTGACGAGCCGACCTCCGCCCTCGACCCCGAGCTTGAGCAAGAGGTCGTCAAGGTGATCAAAGACCTGGCCCGCGAGGGGCGCACCATGATCATTGTCACCCATGACATGCGGCTGGCGGCGGATGTCGCGGACCATGTCGTCTTTCTGCATAAGGGCCTGATCGAAGAGCAGGGCCCGCCAGAAACCCTTTTTGGACACCCGAAAACCGACCGGCTGAAACAGTTTCTAAGCGCGACTGTCCCGGCCTAACACTCTGATCAAGCGCAACGTTCTGGGAGAACAAACATGAAAACACTCATCCTTGCGACCTCTGTACTGGCCCTGTCGGCCGGGCTGGCTTTCGCCGACGGCCACGCCAAAACCATCCGCATGGGGACGGAGGGCGCCTACCCTCCTTTCAATTTCATCAATGATGCCGGCGAAGTTGACGGGTTCGAGCGTGAGCTGGGCGACGAGCTTTGCGCCCGCGCCGAGCTGACCTGCGAATGGGTCACCAACGAATGGGACAGCATTATCCCGAACCTGGTGTCAGGCAATTACGACACGATCATCGCAGGCATGTCGATCACCGACGAGCGCGACGAAGTCATTGATTTCACGCAAAACTATACCCAGCCCGACCCATCCGCCTATATGGCGCTGTCGGCAGATGTGGACCTGTCGGCTGGCGTGATTGCGGCGCAGGCCAACACAATCCAAGCCTCCTTCATCGCCTCCACCGGCGCAACACTTGTCGAGTTCGCCACCCCCGAGGAAACCGTCGCAGCCGTGAAAAACGGCGAGGCCGACGCGGTGCTGGCGGACAAATCCTATCTGAACCCAATCGCTGAGAGCGATGCGGATCTCGTCTTGCTGGAGAAAGAAGAGCTGATCGGCGGCGGCGTCGGCATGGGCGTGCGTGAAAGCGATGGTGAGCTGCGCGGCAAATTCGACGCAGCCATTGCGTCGATGAAAGCCGACGGCTCGCTGAACGCGCTGATCGCCAAATGGGAAGTCGGCGCCCAATTCTAGGCGCGGGTCCATGCAAGGACACAGAGCGACAGAGCATCGGGGCCGCAGGACGTTGCGGCCCCTTTTTAGCGCAGCCTATTTTTCAAAAATACTCACGCTCATAAGCGGGTATGAAAATTCGTCATCCGCGACGTCATCCAGAACCACGCTGCCCTGCACTTCGAAAAATACTGTCAGCCCCGCGGCAGAGGTCAGGTCCAGGTCAAAATCCGTGCCCGGCGAGGTCAGCACCACGCTTGTTCCAGCAACAGTTGCCGGATAGTAGACCGTCAGGATGACGTCCTCTTGGAAATGCTTTTCGTCAGAATAAAATACCTTAGCGGTGAGGTCGCCTGACTTGACACGAAACGACGAGATGAAATTGAACGTGCCTGCCGAAGGACCCTCTTCAGCATTTCTGATCCGGGCCACGTCGACCCCAAGCAATTGCTTTTCCGGGCCTCCATCGCGGATATAGTCTGATGCCGTGCAAGTGCCGACATCGCAGGACCCGCCCGACTGCGCCCAGCCCGGCAACGCAAGCATTGCCAATCCCACCGAAAATCCCAAAACCCGACACACCATATCACTCTCCCTCATTTGTACCTGTGGTGGAGCTTAGGGAATACGACCCGGAATGACCATCAGCGGACCCGTCTTGCATACCCTTTTGCGAAAATGCCAGGTTTACGGCAGCAAGCGTTTTGATCAAGGAAGCCACAATGCCTCACCTTCGCGCCGCACTGATGATCTGCCTCATGGCGGGCCCTGCATCCATTGCTCAGGCGCAATCCGACTACCGGGCCGCCCTATGCGAGGCCGCCGAGACCGGCCGCGTGGTCGAGCTGGTCTATGACAAAGACGCCAGCAAAAACTGCTTGCCGCGCCTCATCGACGTGCATCAGGTCGGCATCGGCAAGAATGATCAACTCTATATGCATGGCTGGCAACATCGCGGCTGCACAAAGGGCCGCGACTACGCGTCCAAACGCATCTTCCGCTTCGACAAAATCAAATCCGTCACCCTCATCGAAGGCAGTTTCAGCGAAAAATCGGCCTCCGTAAAGGCGGCAGGCTGGGACGGCTGCATCGGATCAAACTGCTTCATCCGCGAGAATATCTGCGAATAACCTTACAGTAGACTGGGGCGGCGGCCCGGTCGGACCTTGCCCATTAGAGCGGGCGTTTGAGCCGCATTTTGTCCGGGGCCCAATCCAAAACAGACCCCCCGCCATTGCCCCCGTTGACACCGCATTTGCCATGCGACAGGTGTTGATCAAGGGGATGCCGTGAATGTTCAGCTACTGTACCGATCCAAGCACGCTTTCCGGCTTCAGCTGGATGTCGTGCTATCTGACAACACCCAAACATGCCGGGTTTTACTGGTCCTTCCTGACCGTTCTGACCCTTCTGGCCGTCACTGCGCCCACCGCATTGGCCTTTGGCTTTGCCGGGGCATCGGCGGCGCGGTCCCATATTCTGCCGCTAAGATGGGTCGGGCGCGGCTATATCGCGATCGTGCGCGGCGTGCCTGACATTGCCTTCTTCCTGTTTTTCGTCATCGCTATCGATCAGGGGTTCGAATGGGTGCGCCACCAATGGCTCTGCCCCGACTGGGACGCGCCCATCCGGCAGGGCAATGACTTCGTCGTCTGTCAGGCGGCCAAACTGCCGCTGAATTCTGCCCCGCAATGGGTGCATGACATCTATGGTTTCTTCACCGCCGTTCTGACCTTTGCGGTGGTCTTTGGGGCCTTTGCCGCAAATGTGCTGTATGGCGCGATGCAGGCCGTCCCCAAAGGCCAGATCGAGACCGCAGCAGCCTATGGCATGACCTCCCGCCAGACCTTCTGGCGCATCCTTGTGCCGCAAATGTGGGTCTATGCGCTGCCGGGGCTGTCGAACCTGTGGATGGTGCTGATCAAGGCCACGCCGCTGCTGTTTCTGCTAGGGGTCGAGGATATCGTCTACTGGGCGCGCGAGCTTGCGGGCACCAAGACCGCCCGCTTTACGGACTATCCGCATGGCGACTGGCGCATCTATTATTTTCTGTTCCTGTTGGTGGTCTATCTGTGCTTCACCAAAGCCTCAGAAGTCGTTCTGGAGCGGATAATGGCGCGGCTCACCCGCGGGCAGGCAACCTTGGGGGGCACGTAGATGGGCTGTTGGGAGACCATTCAGGCCTACGCCTTCCGCGCGCTAGGCTTTGGGGAGCGGCTGCTGCCGCGTGAAGATTTCACCCTGTGCCAGCAATTCACCCTGATCGGGTCGGGCATGATCTGGAACATCTATTTCGGTCTGCTCGCGCTGATTGCGGGGTTCTTTCTGGCCAATGCGCTTGCGCTGGGCAAGGCCTCGGCCAACCCGCTTTTGCGCAAACCGGCGGAGTGGTTCATCTTCATCTTCCGGGGCTCGCCGCTGTTTATCCAGTTCTTTCTGGCCTATGCAATCTTCTCGGCGCTCAAGCAAAACGTGCCGGGCACCAGCTGGCTGACCTCGGCCTGGGCGGGCGCACTGGTGGTTCTGTTTTTCAACACTGCCGCCTATTCGGGGGAGATTTTCTACGGCGCTTTGCGCTCTGTCCCGCGCGGCGAAGTAGAGGCGGCTGATGCCTATGGCATGACCGGCTGGCGCCGCTTCCGCCGCGTGATCTGGCCCACGATGATGCGGCTGGCCTGGCCTGCCTATACCAACGAGGCAATCTTTCTGTTCCACGCCACCACGCTTGTGTTCCTGTCAGGCTTCCCTGCGTTCCAGCAAAAGGGCGACGCGCTTTATTACGCCTCCTATTTCGCGGATAAGACTTTCAACCCGTTCATCCCCTACCCGATCGTGGCCTTCTATTTTATCCTGCTGACGCTGGCGGTGATTGGCATCTTTGGCCTGATCAACCGGCGACTGAACCGCCACCTGCCGCAAGAGGCGCGCCGCAAGCTGCGGCTGCGCCCCCAAATGATCCGCTAGGCGCAAGATGGAGAACTGGTTCCGCGATCATCCTGAGATGCGCAGCATCCGCGCCACAATCTGCGATCTGAATGGGCAGGCCCGTGGCAAACGCCTGCCCGCCCATATGGCCGAAAAGCTCCGCGCAGAGGGCGCGCGCATGCCGCTGTCGGTGCTCAATGTCGACATCTGGGGCGACGATATCGAGGACAGCCCGCTGGTCTTTGCCAGCGGTGACGCGGATGGCAATCTGCGCCCCACCGAGCGTGGCTTCGTGCAGATGCCCTGGCTCGACACGCCCACCGCGATGTTGCCCATGGCTATGTATCTTGAGGACGGCACAGCTTTCGCGGGCGACCCGCGCCATGCGCTGGGCGCGGTGCTGGAACGTTACGCCGCGCGCGGCTGGACCCCGGTGGTGGCGACCGAGCTTGAATTCTACCTCATCGATGACAGCGGCCCGACATTGCGCCCGCCCCCCTCGCCCCGCTCTGGCAAGAGACGACTGGGCGGCGAAACCCTGTCGCTGCGGGCGCTTGATGCGTTCGACGCATTCTTCACCGAGCTTTACGAGGCCTGCGCCCTGATGGATATCCCGGCCGAGGCCGCAATCTCGGAAAGCGGCATGGGCCAGTTCGAGGTGAACCTGAGCCACAGCGCAGATGCGATGAAAGCCGCCGATGACGCATGGTTCTTCAAACAGCTGACCCGGGGGCTCGCGCGCAAACACGGCTTCGCCGCGAGTTTCATGGCCAAGCCCTATGTCGATCACGCGGGCAATGGGCTGCATACGCATTTCTCCGTGCTCGACACTGTTGGGGCCAATATTTTCGATGATGGCGGGCCCAATGGCACCGCTTTGCTGCAGCACGCGGTCGCGGGCTGCCTGGCGGCAATGCCGGCCTCCACACTGATCTTCGCGCCGCATGGCAACAGCTACGCGCGCTTCGCTGCGGGCTCTCACGCGCCCACGGGTATTGGCTGGGGTTACGAGAACCGCACGGCCGCCATTCGTATCCCCGCTGGCCCCGCTCAGGCGCGCCGGATCGAACACCGCGTCGCAGGAGGTGACATTAACCCGTATCTGATGCTGGCCGTTGTGCTTGGCGCGGCCTTGCTGGGGATTGAGGACAGGTTGACCCCGCCCGCCCCGATCATGGGCTCGGCCTATGACGCAGAGCTAGCCCGGCTTCCGACCAGCTGGGCCGGGGCCATGGCCGTGTTTGAAACCGACCCGCTGACACCGCGCCTGCTGCCCAAACAGCTGATCCGCAACGTCCTGATGACCAAACGCCAGGAGGCGCAATATTACGCAGAGCTCAACGAGGCCGAACAGATCGATCTATATCTCGACACGGTCTAGCCTCACCCCCTCCGTCATTGTTCCAAAAATATCCCCGCCGGAGGCTCCGACACTTTCAAAACCGACCCGCCATCGGTAGTCTCGCGCCAAGTTCAGCAATGAGGCACTCATGAAAATCGGCATTCTCGAATGCGGCCACACCATGCCGGAGGTCAAATCCAAACATGGCGAGTTCCCTGACATGTTTGCGCAGCTGCTTCGCGGTCATGGCTTCAGCTTCGCCGCCTATGATGTTGAATTCATGGAGTTCCCTGAAGCGGTCGATTCCTGCGACGGTTGGTTGCTGACGGGCTCAAAACACGGGGCCTATGAAGATCACGCCTTCATCCCCCCGCTGGAGGACTTCATCCGTAGCGCTTACGCCGCCAGTATCCCATTGGTGGGCATCTGCTTTGGCCATCAGATCATAGCGCAGGCTTTGGGTGGCCATGTCGAGAAATTCCCTGACGGCTGGGCGCTGGGCTTGACGGAATACGCCTGGGAAGATGGGGCAGGGCTCAAGCTCAATGCCTGGCACCAGGATCAGGTGATCAAACTGCCCGAGGGGGCCCGGACCGTGGCCTCCAACGTCTTTTGCGCCCATGCCGCGCTGATCTATGGTGATCGCGCTTTTACGGTTCAGCCGCATCCCGAATTCTCCGGGCCCATTATCGCAGATTATGTGACGCTGCGCCGCGGCACCAAGGATTATCAGGACGCGATGATGGATGAGGCCGAGGCGCGCGCAGCGCATGCCGATGACAACGCGGTGCTGGCCGAAAAGATCGCAACGTTCTTCAAGCAAGACCGCCCTGCCAGCGCCTGTGCCGAGGCTGCGGCCCATGCGTGATCTGAGCGACAGCTGGCAGGACGCGCTGCCGGAGGCCGCCAAGTTGTATCTCAAAGGCCGACGTCTTGATGAGGTGGAGTGTATCGTCTCCGATCTTCCGGGGATCGCGCGGGGTAAGGCGGTGCCTGCCTCGAAATTCGCCAAGCAATCGCAGTTCTTTTTGCCCAACTCGATCTATTTCCAGACCATCACCGGCGGCTGGGGGGAAGCTGCAGGCCCCGAAGGTTTCACCGAGCCGGACATGGTCCTCAAACCCGATATGGACACGGCGACGGCGGCCCCTTGGACCGCAGACTGGACGCTGCAGATCATCCATGACGCCTTCACCCAGGACGGCGCGCCGGTGCCGTTCTCGCCCCGCAATGTGCTCAAACGGGTCTGCGCGCTTTATGCCAAGGCAGGCTGGACGCCGGTGATCGCCCCGGAGATGGAGTTCTTCCTGGTCGCCCGCAACATCAATCCGGCCGAGGCGATTAAGCCGATGATGGGCCGCTCCGGCCGGCCCGCCGCCGCGCGCCAGGCCTATTCCATGTCTGCGGTCGACGAGTTCGGCCCGGTGATTGACGACATTTACGACTTTGCCGAAAGCCAGGGCTTCGAGATTGACGGCATCACCCAGGAAGGCGGCGCGGGCCAGTTGGAAATCAACCTGCGCCATGGCGACCCGGTGAAGCTGGCAGACGAAATTTTCTACTTCAAACGCCTGATCCGCGAAGCCGCCCTGCGCCATGACTGCTTTGCCACCTTCATGGCCAAACCGATTGAGGGCGAGCCTGGCTCGGCGATGCATATCCATCATTCGGTGGTCGACGCGCAAACCGGCAAAAACATCTTCTCCGGGCCGCGCGGCGCGGAAACGCCTGCCTTCACGCAGTTCATCGGCGGGCTGCAACACCATCTGCCCTCGGTCATCGCGCTGATGGCGCCTTACGTGAACAGCTACCGGCGCTATGTGAAGGACCACGCCGCCCCGATTAACCTTGAATGGGGCCGCGACAACCGCACGACAGGCATTCGCGTTCCCGTCTCAGAACCCGCCGCGCGACGGATCGAAAACCGGCTGGCGGGGATGGATTGCAACCCATATCTGGCGATTGCCGCCTCGCTGGCCTGTGGCTATCTGGGGATGACGACGGGGCTGAAACCGTCGAAGGAATTCAGGGGCGACGCCTATGATGGCGATGAAAGCATCCCGCGTGACCTGTTTTCTGCGCTGACACTTCTGACAGAAAACAAAGAGATAGCCGACTGCCTTCATCCTGATTTCATACGGGTCTTTTCGATCGTCAAGATGGCGGAATATGATGAATTCCTGCAGGTGATCTCCCCCTGGGAGCGGGAGCATCTGCTGCTCAACGTATGAACCTGCTCGACGCCAATGACCGGCGGGGCCACTACCCTGACAGCTGGTACGCGGCAACAGCCGAGCCAATGCCTGCCTTTGAGACATTGCGCGGGGCGCATCGGGCCGATCTCTGCGTCGTCGGTGGTGGCTACACAGGGCTGTCAGCCGCGCTACACGCGGCGCAGGCGGGCCGGTCGGTCATTCTGCTGGACGCACAGCGCGTGGGCTTTGGTGCATCGGGGCGCAATGGCGGCCAGGTCGGCGCGCGGTTCAACCTGGATCAGCGCGCGCTTGAGGCGACATGCAGCGCGGATGACGCGCGCAGGCTTCATGATCTGGCGCTGGAGGCAGCGGCGCTGACCCGCACGCTTGCGGCCACCCATGCCCCGGACGCCGGATACCGCCCGGGGGTGATCCACGCAGATCGGTTCCAGAGCGAGCTGGCCGACACGCATGCCAGCATCGCCCATCTTCAAGATCGCTATGCCAGCACAGATATCGAGGCGTTGGATCGCGAGCAGATTGCCAGCTTGATTGGCACGGATGTTTATGCGGGCGGCGCGCTTGATATGGCGGGCGGGCATCTGCATCCGCTGCGCTACGCGCTGGGGCTTGCAAAGGCCTGCCATGCCGCTGGCGTGCAGATTTTCGAGCTGTCGCGCGTGCACAGGTTGGATCACGGCCCGCCTGCTATTGTCCGCACCGATCAGGGCCATGTAACCGCAGATCAGGTCGTGCTGGCGACAAACGGCTACAACACTTCTTTGAGCACGGGCACTGCGGTGCGGGTCATGCCGATTAACAATTTTATTGTGGCCACCGAACCGCTTGGCGCACAGGGCTCATCTATTCTTAACCAAGGTCACTGCGCCTATGACAGCCGGTTCGTCGTCAATTATTTCCGTATGAGCGAGGATGGTCGCCTGCTGTTTGGCGGAGGGGAGAATTACGGCTACCGCTTTCCAACGGACATCGCGACGCGCGTGCGCAAGCCGTTGGAGCAGGTGTTTCCGCAGCTCAGAGGTGTGGGAATTGACTATGCCTGGGGCGGCACGCTGGCGATAACCATGTCACGCCTGCCCTATCTCGCCCGGCCCGCCCCCCATATCTGCGTGGCAGGTGGCTATTCGGGCACCGGCGTTGCGCTTGCAACGCTCCTGGGCAAGATGATGGCGCAGGGGCTGGGGGCGCAGTCAGAGGGGCTTGACCTGCTTGAACGGCTGCCAACCCCAGCTTTCCCGGGCGGCGGCGCGTTGCGTACCCCGCTGCTGGCGCTTGCCATGACGTGGTACGGGCTGCGCGATCGCCTTGGGGTTTAGCGGCGCCGCGCCTTCGACCGCAAAGCCGAGCCCATGCCAGCCGCCCCAAAGAGCCGCGATTGAAGCGGACAAATCCGAATTTCAGGGCTGTATTTTGAGCGCAGCGATAAGGTCGACAAGGAATAACCGCTACTCCTGCAGCATCATCTGGTCTTTCAGCCAGGGCATGCGGCCATGACAAAATTCAAGGATTTCGCTGTAGATCAGTGGCCTGAGCGTGGCGGCCAATGTGCCTGGCATCGATTGTTCCCCATCGCGACGGGCGACCAGCGAGATTTGGCGCGACAGCGGCGCGAAGGGCAAGGCAAAGGTTTCGACCCGGTCCATGAACCGCTTGGCCCGCATGACGCCCAAAGGGGTGAGGATGGTCCACCCCTCCCCCCGCGCGACCATCGCCATGATGGAATGGTAACTGTCGAGCTCGAACCGATGTGACAGCACCAGATTATGGCGGGTCAGATGCGCCGCAATTTGGCGGCCCATCACATGGCGAGACGTGTATTGGATCAGCGGCGTGGCGCGCAAAATGTCGAGCATCTTGGACCCGTCGCGGATCAGCCGCTTGGGCGCGACCACGATATAGGGATCACGCAGCAGCGGATGCACTTCGAGCGTGGGGGCAAGATCGGCGGGCTCCGCCGCGACGGCCACGTCCAGCCCGCGCGTCTCGAGCTTGTCGAGCAGCCGGTGGCTGGCCCCGGTCTCCAGCAGAAACTGCGCTTTTGGCATCGTCTCTGACAGTTTCATCAGCATGGCAGGCGTTACATCGGCGTCGAAATCTTCGATCATGCCCAGCCGCAGCCGCACACGGCTCGACATGTCGCGCACGGTCAGCTCTGCCGTGGCCTGTGCCGCCTCGTTCAGGATGGTTTGCGCGCGTTTGAAAAACATCTCACCCGCTGCGGTCAGCGGCATGGGCCGCTCGGAGCGTTCCAGCAGCCGGGCACCCAGTGCTGTCTCAAGGTTGGACAATTGCTGCGAGACGGCAGAGTTCGATGCGTTGAGCCTGCGTGCCGCCGCAGAGATCGAGGCCTCTTCGGCCGCAGCCACAAAAATTTCCACCTGCCACAGCGTGATCTTGCCTGGCGTATCGACCATCTTTTGCCCCCCGGCGCAGTTGCGTTTTGGCGGTTGAGATTGCGCCCCCACGAAACTCTCTCTAGCGTGTTTGGGCCAGTTCAGGGAGACCCCAAATGCGCGATGATTCCCCAAACTCCTGGGAAGCCCGGGCCGATGCTCATTCCTTCTACGGGTTCACCGACCTGCCCTCGATCCGCGACCGTGGCGCGGTGGTGCTGACCCATGGGCAGGGGCCATATGTGTTTGACGTGCACGGGCGGCAATATCTCGACGCAAATTCAGGGCTTTGGAACATGGTGGCGGGGTTTGATCATCCGGGCCTGGCGGAGGCGGCGAAGGCGCAATATGACCGCTTCCCCGGCTATCACGCCTTTTTCGGGCGGATGTCAGACCAGACGGTGATGCTGTCGGAAAAGCTGATTGAAGTCTCTCCCTTTGCGCGCGGCAAGGTGTTCTACACCAATTCCGGGTCCGAGGCGAATGACACGATGGTCAAGATGCTGTGGTTTCTTGGCGGTGCCGAAGGCAAGCCGGAGCGGCGCAAAATTCTGACGCGCAAGAATGGCTATCACGGCGTCACAGCGGTTTCGGCCTCAATGACGGGCAAGCCCTACAATTCCGTGTTCGGCCTGCCTTTGGATGGGTTTATTCATCTGACCTGCCCGCATTACTGGCGGGAGGGGCATCCCGGCGAGAGCGAGGCCGCGTTCACCGCGCGCATGGCGGCAGAGCTTGAAGATGTGATCGCGCGCGAAGGCGCGGAGACGATTGCAGGCTTTTTCGCCGAACCCGTCATGGGGGCTGGCGGGGTGATCCCACCCTCTGAAGGGTATTTTCAGGCCATCCAGCCGATCCTGAAAAAACACGGCATCCCCTTGATCGCGGATGAGGTGATTTGCGGCTTTGGCCGCACGGGCGATGTATGGGGGGCCGTCACCTATGATTTTATGCCTGACGCGATCATCAGCTCAAAGAACCTGACGGCGGGCTATTTCCCGATGGGTGCTGTGATCCTCGGGCCTGAGTTGACCGACAGGTTGCAGGCCGCCTCGGACGCGATTGAGGAATTTCCGCATGGCTTCACCGCCTCGGGTCATCCGGTGGGTTGCGCGGTCGCGCTGAAAGCCATCGACGTGATCCTGAACGAGGGGCTGATGGAGAATGTCCGCGCCCTCACGCCACGATTTGAGGCCGGTCTGCGCCAGCTGATGGACGCGCATCCCAATATTGGGGAGGCGCGGGGCAAAGGGCTGATGGGCGCGGTCGAGGCAGTGCGTGACCGCGACACGAAGACACCTTTTGAGGCAGAGCTGAGCGTCAGCGAACGGATCGCCAATACCTGCACCGATCACGGGTTGATCTGTCGGCCCCTGGGTCAGGCTGTGGTGCTTTGCCCGGCCTTCGTGATGACGGGGTCGCAGATGGATGAGATGTTTGGCAAGCTCGACCAGGCGCTGCGCGCCGTCTTTGCAGAGGTGGCCTGAGCGCGGGCCCTTATTGCCCAGGGTTTTAGCTAAATCATCCCCGATTGGGCCGCCGTCATGGCCAGCCAGACCGACGCAAACAGGAAGGCCGAGGCCACGACAACGAACCCGTGCCAGATCGCATTGGCGAATTTGAGGCTTTCCCAGAGCAAAAAGATCACCCCGCAGGAATAGAGCAGACCGCCGATAACCACGCACCACCCTGCGGCGGGTGACGTCTCAAAAATGCTCCAGAGCAGCAGCACGCTGAGCCAGCCCAGCCCAAGGTAAAGCGCCGCGTTCATCCGATGCGGGGGATACCACTGCAACAGCTTGAGACCTGCGCCGATCAGCGCGAGCGCCCAGACGATGGCCAAAAGCGCATAGGCAAAGGAAGTCCCAACAGCCAAAACGATAGGCGTGTAAGTTGCTGCGATCTTGAAGAAAATCGTTGCATGATCCGCGCGCCGCAGCCAAGGCCGCAGCTCTTCCCAAGGGGTGGCGTGATAGCAAAAGCTGATCAGCAGCATCGCCAAGAGCCCCGACCAATAAATTGCAAGCCCGGTCAGCGCCCAGCGGTCCATAATCTCGATATTCAGCGCGAGGAAGGCGGTTATAGCGGCAACAGCGGCAACGATGCCGGTCAGGTGAACCGCCCCATCGGCCACCCGTTCCGACATGGCATAGTCTGGATATTTATTGTCTGGCCGCTGTTTCATCCCGCAAGCCTGCACGAGCAACCTTAAAAAAGCGAGAATTCGAAAGGAAACACTTCGTTTACGATTTGGCTATTTGCCCATTTTGGACAGCGCAGCCTGCATGTCTGCGAGCTGTTTCTTGATCTGTTCCAGCTCGGACGTGTCCCCTGCCTTGCCGCCATCCTCATCGCTCGGCGCCGGCGCAGTGGTGCCTGCCCAGCCCCCCATCATGGTCTTGAGGAAGGCCTCTTGCTGCTGCTTGATCTGGTCAAAGCCGGGCATCCCGCCCATTGGCGCGGACATGCTTTCCATCACTTTGGTCTGCCCATCGCGCAGCATCTCGAAACTGGCGGAGAGGAAATCGGGCACCATTGTTTGCGCGCCCTCAGTATAGCTGCGCACCAGATCGGTCAGCACATTGGTGGGCAGCACCGTATCGCCCCTGCTTTCATGCTCGGCAATGATCTGCAGCAGGTATTGGCGGGTCAGGTCGTCACCGCTTTTGAGATCGACGATCTGAACATCACGCCCTTCGCGGATGAATTTGGAGATATCATCGAGCGTGACATAGTCACTGGTCTCGGTGTTGTAGAGCCTGCGGCTGGCATATCGCTTGATCAGCAGTGGTGCGCCTTCGGTCTTGGCCATGCAGTCTCTCCCAATTTTGCAGTGCAGAAAACGCTACCGCAGGCTTTCGCGAAAAGAAAGAGCGTCGATCCCTGCACCTGACGCGCAAGGGCGCCGCAGACAAAGAAAAAAGGCGCGCCGGGAGGAGGCGCGCCTTTGAGTAGGCTGGACGATCTAGGGAGGAGTAGTCGTCCAGCGAAAACTCGTTACTGCTCGAACCAATTAGGCTGCTTTTGCAGCTTTTTTGGCTTGTGCGGTCAGATCGTCGGTTGCTTTTTTGACAGCGGCGGTTGCTTCTTCGGAAGCGTCTTTGCCAGCGGCCATCAGCAGCTCAACAGTTTCCATCTGGGCTTTTTTCGCAACTTCAGCGAAAGCGGCCATGTGCTCGGCGGTGGATTCTGCCTGGGCCGAAGCGAAGTCGGTCATCGCTTTGGTGTAATCAGCAGGCTCTTTTTGAGCTTTGGTCACGCCAGACATCTTGGTGATGGTTTCTTTGGCGAATTTCGAGGACAGCTCGGTAGAGGTCGCAGCGGCGTCCAGAGCAACTTTCGACATTTTCTCGCCGAAAGCGGCGGAGCTTTTGACGGCTTCGTTGAAAGCAGTCATGTCGACTGGGAATGCTGCGGTCATGTCCGAGAACATTTTGGTGAAGTCAGCTTGCTTAGCCATTGGTTTAGTCTCCTAAATGGGACCGTCTACCGGGCCCGTCTGTTTTGCGTCTGCAGCATATATACGCGCTGCACTGCAGCATTGCAAGGGTTTATGCTGCGGTGCAGCAAAAAACTTTCGGACGACTTAAATCTATCTAAATCAAACACTTGCTTTCGGAAGCACGTAACTCCCCGGGGCTTTCTCCAGCACAGGGTGCGATTTAATTCCGGGTTTGCGCGCCTTTACTTGCTTGCCAGAGTGAGTCTTGAGCCACCCTTCCCACCGTGGCCACCAGGACCCTTCATTGAAGGTCGCGGCCTCCATCCAGTCCTCTGGCGCGCCTTCCACCTTGGGGTTTGTGTAGTGACCATATTTCTTCTTGGAGGGCGGATTGATGATGCCCGCGATATGGCCCGATTGCGAGACGATGAACGTCTTCTCCTTCGAGCCGAACTGCTTGACGCCGTTGAAGCTGCCCTTCCAGGCGGCGATATGGTCGGTCTCGCATGCAATCGCGCAAACCGGGTGCTGCACCGTGTCGAGGCTGACGGTCTCGCCCAAAATCTCCATCTCGCCCTTGGCAAACCTGTTGTGTTGGCACAGCCCGCGCAGATATTCGATCACGAAGCGACCGGGCAAGTTGGTGCTGTCGCCGTTCCAGAACAGAAGGTCAAAGGCGGGCGGAGCCTCCCCCATCATGTAATTGCGGATGGCGGGCTGATAGATCAGGTCATTGGCGCGCAAATACGAGAAGGTGCGCGACATAAAGTAGGAGTGCAGATAGCCGGTCTGCGCCACCTGCCGCTCGATCCCGTCAACGAAATCATCGTCGAGAAAGACGCCCATCTCGCCGGGATCATCGAAATCAGTGAGCGTCGTAAAGAGCGTGGCGGATTTGACGGATGTATCGCCGCGCTTCTCCATCAGGGACAAGACCATCGACAGCGTCGTGCCCGCGATGCAATAGCCCACCGCGTTGACCTGATCCTGCTTGGTGATCTTCTTGACCTCATTGATGGCCGCCAGATAGCCGTCATCGACGTAGTCATCGATGCCGACATCGGCATAGGTCTCATCGGGGTTCACCCAAGAGACGATGAACAGCGTATAGCCCTGATCGACGATCCATTTGATCAGCGAATTGGCGGGCTTGAGGTCCATGATGTAGAATTTGTTGATCCAGGGCGGGAAGATCACCAGTGGCGTTTCCTGCACTTTCTCGGTGGTGGGCGTGTATTGGATCAGCTCAAACATGCGGTTGCGGTAGACCACGGCCCCGTCAGAGGCCGCGATATTCTCGCCCACCTTAAAGGCTGCGCCATCGGCCAGGCTGACCAGCAGGTCGCCATCATTGCGCTCGATATCGGCGACGAGGTTTTCGAGGCCGCGCACAAGGCTTTCGCCATCGGTTTCAACCGCGCGGCTCAGCGCGTCGGGATTGGTTGCCAGAAAATTCGTCGGCGCAAACATATCGGTGATCTGGCGCGCAAAGAAAGAGACGCGGCTTTTTTCGGCCCCCTCCAGGGTCGACAGATTGTCGAGCGCATCGGTGATCGCCTCGCTGGAATAAAGGTATTGCTGCTTGACGAAGTTGAAATACGGGTTGGTGTCCCACAGCTCATGTGAAAAGCGGCGGTCAGCAGGTCCCTTATCCTCGGGCGGGGCCAGCTTGCCCTGGGCCAGTTGCTGTTGCGCCTCGACATAATGCTTAAGCGACTTGCCCCAGTAACCCACCTGCTGCTCGATCATCTTGGCGGGGTTGGCCATCATCTCGGCCATGTAGGCGGCGGCGGCTTTCATATAGAGCTCTTGCCCCGGCCCCTGCAGCCCCGGATCGGCCATTTTCTTGCGCCCCAGAGACGCTGCCAGACGCTTGGTCAACGCATCCATTTTGGCCATGTTTTCATTGAGCCGCTCCAGCCGCTCGGCAGAGAGTTCGTCGCCAGTTTCACTAGTTTCTGTTGTCATCGAGACTCTTCCACCATATGTTTATGCTGCAGTTGCACAATAACGCCGGTAAGCGCGAGAGCGTTTCATGCTTTATCTATGTGGGGCGCGTTATGGCATTGTGGGCATGATCCCACGAAAGGAGGCCGGTGTGAAGTACATGGCAACATATGACCTTATGGAATCGATGCGGCTGACCAACCAATGGCTGGGCGCAACCGCCGAGGCCGTAGGTGCGCACCCGGCATTTTCCATGACCCCCAACCCGATGTTCAAGATGCTGGGCGCCTGGGGACAGGTGACCGAACGCACCTTCAGCCGCATGGTCACAAAGCCCGATTGGAACATCCCTTCGGTTGTGGGCGAAGACGGCCGCGACCACCTCGTCAGCGTGGAGCCTGTGGTGGAACGCCCCTTTGGTGATCTGATCCAGTTCAACGTCACCGACCGCCCGACAAAACCGCGTCAAATCCTGCTGGTAGCGCCTATGTCGGGGCATTACGCCACGCTGCTGCGCTCGACCGTTATGTCGCTTTTGCCCGATGCCGAAGTCTTCGTGACCGACTGGCACAATGCGCGCGATATTCCGGTCTCGGAGGGCAAGTTTGACGTAGAAGATTACACGCTCTACCTCGCGGATTTCATGCGCGCGCTCGGGCCGGACACGCATGTCATCGCCGTCTGCCAGCCGGTGCCCCTGTCGCTGGCCGCGACCGCTTATCTGGCTGAGGAAGACCCGGATGCACAGCCCAAATCGCTGACCCTGATCGGCGGGCCGGTTGACCCGGACGCCGCGCCCACTGACGTCACCGATTTTGGCCGCCGCGTCACAATGGGCCAGCTGGAAGAAATGGCACTGCAACGGGTCGGCTTCAAATATTCCGGCGTCGGGCGGATGGTCTATCCGGGCTTGCTGCAGCTGCAAAGCTTCATGTCGATGAATGCCGAGATGCATGGCAAGGCCTTCTTCGAGCAAATCCTGCGCACCGCCAAAGGCGAGGCGGGCGAGTTTGACCGGCACAACAAATTCTACGACGAATATCTCGCAGTGATGGACATGACGGCGGAGTTCTACCTCTCCACCGTCGAGCGTATCTTCAAAAACCGCGAAATTGCGACAAACAGCTTCGTCGTCGCGGGCAAGCCCGTGGATTTCGGCAAGATCACGAATGTTGCCGTGAAGACGGTGGAAGGCGCCAATGACGATATTTCGGCTCCGGGTCAATGTATCGCCGCGCTCGACCTGCTGACCGGGCTGCCGGACGCCAAAAAGGCCAGCCATGTCGAAGATGGCGCAGGCCATTACGGGATTTTCGCAGGCAAAAGCTGGCGCAACAATATCCGCCCTCTGGTGCTGAATTTCATCGACGCCAATAGCGGCGCGGCCAAGCCGAAACCTGCCCGCAAGAAGAAAGCCGCGTCGAATGTGGCGCCCTTGGCCCCCGGCCAGAAGGCCAGCTGAAGGCTAGCGCTTTAGCCAGCTTTTGAGCGCCTGTGTCACCACCTCAGGCTGTTCCAGTGTGGGGAGGTGGCCTGCCTCCTTGACCACCACCAGCGCGGCATTGGGGATCAGCTCTGCCATGAATTCGTGGCGTTTAAGCGGGCACAGCGTGTCATGTTCCCCGCACAGGATCAGCGTTGGGACCGTCACCGCGCGCAGCGTATGCTGCTGGTCAAGCCGGCGCTGGAGCGCACGGGATTGCCGCAGAAAGACCCCCTCCCCCTGCCCCATCGCCATGTCGAGCACGAGGTCCAGCACCTCTTGCCGCCTTGGACCGGGGGCGAGGTAATTGGGCTTCATCTCGTCGCGCATCACCTCGGGCAAGAGCCCGGCCATGACCCGCGCGATTTGCGGCTCACGCTCGGCCGCGCGCTGCGGTGTTTCGGCAGCAGAATTCGTGTCCATCAAGGCCAGGCGGCTGACGCGGCGCGGGGCCTGACGGATGACCTCCATCGCGATGATCCCCCCCATCGACAGCCCGGCAAGCGCAAAGCGCTTGGGGGCCGCGTTCAGGATATCCGTGGCAATCCGCGCGATCGTGTCATGTTGGCCGATGGGTGGCAGGTGGATGGCGCGGTCAAGGCCCAAAGCTTTGATCTGTGGCCCGAAAAGCCGCGCGTCACACATCATGCCGGGCAGCAGCACCAGCGGCTCCACCACTGGGTCCTGCAGCAAAAGCGGCTCACTCATAGACGGCCTGCCGCGATCCCCGCGCCTTCCACCAATGCGCCCAGCTTGGCATAGGCGATGTCCGGGTCCACCGCGCCGAAACCTGCAAATGTGCCAAACCCGCAATCCGACGAGGCAATCACGCGGTCCGCCCCCATGAAGGGCAGAAAGCGTTCGAGCCGCTGGGCCACGACCTCCGGATGTTCGATGAAATTCGTGGTCGAATCCACCACGCCCGGCACCAGGATCTTGTCTTGCGGTATCTCAGAGGCGCGGTCACGGAATACGGTCCATTCATGCGCATGGCGGGGGTTGGAGGTCTCAAACAGCACCTGATTTGCATTGACGCTCATCAGCGTCGGGAAGACCTTCGCCATGTCGATGTCGCAGACATGCGGCCCCTCGTAATTGCCCCAGCAAATATGCACCCGCACCCGGCTTGGGTCGATCCCGGCAAGCGCGTGGTTCAACGCTTCCACATGGGTGCCGGCAATCTTGAGAAACTCTGCATCGCTCAGATCACCAAAGAGCATATGCCGCGACAACGCGAGATCGGGACAGTCGAGCTGCAGGTAAAGCCCGCTTTCGACGATGGTGCGGTACTCTTCCGCCATAGCGTCTGCGAGCGCGGCCAGATACTCCTCGCGCGTGTTGTAGAAGGCGTTTTGCAAAAACAGCGAGATGACCCCCGGGGAGGCCGCGTTCATGAAGCCTTCCTCAATGCCATGCGCGGCCATGCCCGCCTTGAGATTGGCGATGTCGGTTTTCAACTCGTCCTGGCCTTTTGACACAACCTTGCCCGTGCATTGCGGACGGGCATATTGCGGCGTGCCGCCTTCCGCCGCCAGCCGCTTCAGGAAGGACGGAAACAGCTTCAGATCGCCCGGAGCATTGCGCGGGCTGTCGCCGGAAAACCCGGTATAGCGGTCTTTGACATAGGTGGCGTAGCTGATTTTCGAGGTCTCCCCGTCGCTGACAATGCCGATCCCGGCCTCCGCCTGCCGCCCGACCGTGGCGGCACAAGCGGCGGTCATCTTTGCGTCAAATTCCGCCTGATCGTAGGGCTGGCCATTCTCCCGCGCGAAGATGAAATCGACCACCTCCTGGCTGCGTGGCAGGCTGCCGACATGGGTTGTCTTGATACGCATAAGTCCCTCACGTTTTCGTCAGACCATGCCTATCGTGAGGGGCCGTCAATGCGCCAGCCCTTATTGCAGCCTTACCTGGTTAACAGCCCGGAGGGTCGTCCATTATGCGCCATTGGTCCGAGGCCAATGGACGACGGCATCGTCCCGACAGCCTCCGCTAGGCACATTAACGTCAAGCTACATGCAGCTTGAACGCCTAACCAGCGGTCCAGCCGCCATCGACGAGGATCGAGGTACCGGTCACCAGGCTAGACGCGTCTGAGGCCAGATAAACCACGGCGCCCATGATATCGGCCACCTCGCCCACGCGGGGCAGCTTGATCTTTTCGTCGATCCAGGCGCGCTTGGCGGGGTCGGCGAAAGTCGCCTCCGTCAGGGGCGTCAGGATGAATGTCGGGCAGATGGAATTGACGCGGATATTGTCGGGGCCGAATTCGATGGCCATGGCCTTGTTGATGCCCTCGACCGCGTGTTTGGTCCCACAATAGACGGCACGCTCTTGGCCCCCGACATGGCCCATCTGGCTGGATATCTGGATGATCGAGCCACCCCGGCCCTTACCTTGGCCCTTCATGCCGATCGCCGCCTGCTGGGCCAGAAAATAGGCCGCTTTGACATTGATCTCCATCACCGCATCATAATCTGCGGGGTCGGTGTCCACGGTCTTGGAATGCCGCGCAAGCCCGGCGGAGTTGCACAGAATGTCAAAAGGCCCATGCCCGGCGAAGGCCAATTTGACCGCGTCCAGATCGGTGATGTCCAGCGCCAGCCCATCGGCAGAAAAGCCTGCCGCGCGCATCTGCTCCACCGCGTCTTTGACCGCCTCAGCGCCGCGCGCGGCAATCACCACATGCGCGCCTGCCTCGGCCAAAGCGACCGCGCAGCCAAGCCCGATCCCGCGCGAGCCGCCGGGCACGAAAGCACGTTTGCCATCGAGCCGAAAAGAAGGGGTTTTGGGCAGTGTCATCGTCTCAATCCGCTGTGGTCCATTTGGCAAGCGTAGCGGGTTGGGCCAGCCCGCGGAAGGGCGGAAAATCAGCGTAGCGCGCCTGCCTTTGGGCGCGTGTCTCACAGGGCGCGTCGCCTGCGCGCAGCAATTTCCCGCGCGGTGCGATATAGCTGGAAATCGTGCGGCGCGGGCGCGGCTCCCAAGTCAGGTTAAAGGCGGCGAGTTTGGGGAAATACCACTGCTCCGAATAGGGGATGTGGTCATGGATCCACCATGCCAGATCGCGCCAGTCGCGGCCCTGCGCATATTGATCGGCAAACCACGGGATGACGATAGACGCGCCACCGATCCGCCTGTCACCCTCGCCACGATCCCAGATATGGCACTCGCCTGGGTAGTCGTTGCGCGCGCAATTGAGCTTATTTTCATTGCCAAACCGGTTGAGCGACGGCGATCGGTAGCCTGAACGCACGCTCACGCAGCCGAAGGTTTCGTGCAGCGGGTCCAGAAGCGTGGTGCAAAAGGCCCGGCCGACATCGATAGCGAGATCAGGGTTTTCGGGGATGTTTTGCCGCTCGTGAAAATTCCCGATTTCCGAGTACAGGAACTCCCGCATGAAGAAGTATTTCGACAGCCGCACCCGGCCCAGCGTTTCCAGCGACCACATGGAGGCCGGTTTGCGCATCAGCCCGCGTCTTCGCCGTAGCCGTTCCAGCGAAACGCGCCATCTTCCCTGAGCGGTGAGAACGGGTTGAACGCGACCTCCCAGATATGGCCGTCAGGATCCGCGAAATAGCCATGATGCCCGCCCCAGAAGACGTCTTGCGCGGGTTTCAGGATGGTGCCGCCCGCAGCCTCGGCTTTAGCGAGCAAGGGGGCCACATCATCTTTGGCGCGAAGATTGTGGCCCAGCGACATGGCCGCACGGCCCGCGAGGCTGCCGGGCTCAAGCCCCAGCTCTTCTTCCAGCGCGTCGCGCGGGTAGAGCCCCAGGGTTTGACCGATCAGGTCAAAGGCAATCACCCCGTCTGGGCTATCGACACGGGCCCAGCCCAGTGCTTCATAGAAGGACGCCGCAGCTTCCATGTCAGCGACCCCAAGGGTGATCAGGCTGACGCGTTGTTCAAATGTCATGGCAGGGTCTCAATCCAGTTGGTGATGATGTCTGCGGTTTCTTGCGTTTGGCCGGGGCTCAGAATGTCGCCCGCGATCACATGGTTGAACGGGTCGTCGCCGTCGCCCATCACGCGCGGCGCCAACGTCACCGGGCCGCCCCATTTGGTCGACACCGCGCGGGTGGTTTCCGCATCCACCACCGCGTCATCGTCGGAAAAGATGAACAAGGCCGGTGTCGGAACATCGGCGTAATCGGCCTCGCGGGCATATTTGACCGCAGCCGCCATCGGGATTAGCGCGGTTGTCGGGTAGAGCGTCGTCCAGTACTTGCCATGGCCCTCGTTTTGCGGATCAAAGCTGCGCTCTGCGCCTGCGATGACCGTGCTGATCGTGCGGGCAAGCGGCCATTCTAGGATGGTCGCGGTCGGGTTCTTGATGCGAAAATTGGGCGAGACGAAGACGATGCCGCTCACCCCCTCCCGCAGCTCAGGGTTGCGCGCAGCAATGGCCGCAACCGTGCCGCCGGTAGAGGTGGTGAGCAGCACAACCTTGCGCCCCAGCCTGCGGCCCACGGCAATGGCCTGCGCCGCATCCTCGATCCAGTCGCCCGCGACTGGTTCCGCCATGGCAAGCGCGCCGCGCCCGTGGCCTGCAAGCCGCGTGTAGAACAGGTTTGCGCCCAGCGCCTCAGCCACCAGATCGGGGACGGGGCGAATTTCTTCCGACGTGGCAGAGAACCCATGGATATAAACCAGCGCGAGATCGGTCTGCGCCGACTTCTCACCCGCCCATACGATCCGCTTTTCAACCCCTTCGGTGATGTCATCAAACCGGGCCTCGTCCTGCTGCAAATAGACGTCGAGGTCGTCGGGCAGCACCCGTGGGTCAAAGGTGATATCCGTCTCGACAGGCTCGCGCGGCCAGAGGAGCCAGATGGCGGCCACCGCAACCACAAGCCCCAAAAGGGCCCGGCCCAGAAACTTGCCAAACCGTCTCATCCGGTGACTTCGATCACGTTGCGGATCGCGTCTTCGATCAGCTTCAGGGCGTCGGGTTCCGAAAACCTGTGATCGGCATCCTTGAGCACCACCAGCCGCATATCCGGGCCCGTGGCGTGATCGAGCAGGCGCAGCGCGACGGACATATCCACATCCGCGTCATGCGTCCCCTGCAGCAACCGCACGGGGAAGGGCAAATGCAGCGGATCGCGCAGGACAAGATGGTTGCGCCCGTCCTCGATCAGCCGCTTGGTGATAATGTAAGGCGCGCCGTAATCCGAGGGCAGCGCGACCTGCCCGTCCTCCATCAGCGCAGCCTTGGCCTTGACGCTGAAGCCTTCCCACATGCTGTCCTCAGTAAAGTCAGGTGCGGCGGCAATGGTGACGAGTGCTGCGATCTTTTCAGGCATCCGCTTGGCCATCAAAAGCGAAATCCAGCCGCCCATGGACGAGCCCACCAGAATTTGCGGCCCTTGCGTCAATGATGTGATGGCCGCCGCGGCATCCTCCGCCCAGTCGCTGATGCAGCCATCGGTGAACTCTCCCGACGAGTCACCGTGGCCGGAATAGTCAAATCGCAGGAAAGCGCGGCCTTGATCGCGGGCCCATTGCTCTAAATGCACCGCCTTGGTGCCCTGCATGTCGGATTTGAAACCGCCCAGAAAAACAAGCCCGGGGCCAGAATTGTCTGCGGCACCCTCTGACCGGTGATAGGCGATGCGCCGGCCCGTTTTTGTCAGCAATTCCTGCGGCATAGCGCCTCCCGGTGTCGAACTTAGTGACAGGCTATGCGAGGCGGCGCACAAAGGAAACCGGAACATGGTGGCAGCTCAGGCATCGTTGTCTGCACGCCATGCCCCCGGCAGCATGTCATCACCCGTCAGAGAGAGCCGTGCTGGCCTGACAGCTCTTCATGGCTACCTTATGGACTCAACAACAGAGCTGGCAGCACCACGAAAAACGGCGGCCCTGCAGCCGCCGTTCTTTCGCAGTTCCGTTTGGCTACGGTACGCGTCAACCGCCGATATAGGCATCCCTTTTGGGGCGGTAGAACACTTTCTGATTGTGCAGACGTCCGAGCAGGTCATGCATGCCCCGCGCCATCTGCTGCGTCTTGGAGCACCCTTTCATCGCCGCCTCGCTCAAATTCCGCTGTTTGTCGCGCAAAGCGGCCTCGATCAGGTCAAGGTCCTCCGGGGTCAAATCAAACGTTTTGTTATAGGCGGGCATGGGTCCTCCAACGTCGTAAGAAAGTTTCCGATAGGCGTCACTACCGCAAATCTCGGCAGGTGCACAATGGCAAACTGTCGCAAATGACAGGAAAAATGTCGAAATTAGCGCATACCACTGCATACCGATCCCTGCGCTTGACCGGTGCGACCCAAGGTGTAAAACCAGCGCATCATATACCCGCAACCGGGCGTTTTGTAGGCGCCAAACAGACGAGGAGACGGCCTATGGGCTCTATTTCCCTGACATTTCCCGACGGCAACGCGCGCGACTTTGATGCAGGGGTCACGCCTGCCGAGGTTGCAGCCTCCATTGCCACGTCACTGGCCAAAAAGGCGATCTCTGCCACGGTGAATGGCCAGCATTGGGACCTGCAATGGCCGATCTCTGAGGATGCCTCCGTCGCCATCAACACAATGAAGGACGAGGCCCCCGCACTGGAGCTGATCCGCCACGACCTGGCCCATATTATGGCCCGCGCGGTGCAAGCGATCTGGCCGGACGTCAAAGTCACCATCGGCCCGGTGATCGAAAACGGCTGGTATTACGATTTTGACCGGGCCGAGCCCTTCACGCCCGAAGATCTGGGCGCGATCGAGAAGAAGATGAAGGAAATCATTAATCTGCGCGACCCGGTCCGCACCGAGGTTTGGGAGCGCGCCCGCGCGATTAAGCATTACGAAGACAATAACGAGCCCTATAAGGTCGAGCTGATCGACGCGATCCCCGGCGACGAGCCACTGCGCATGTATTGGCATGGCGAGTGGCAAGATTTGTGCCGCGGTCCGCATCTGCAACATACCGGCCAAGTCCCCGCTGATGCGTTCAAGCTGATGAGCGTCGCCGGTGCCTATTGGCGCGGCGACAGCGACCGCGCCATGCTGCAACGCATCTACGGCGTGG
>CAYLVP010000005.1:0-5578 GCA_964387155.1 uncultured Rhodobacterales bacterium
GTGAGGCGTTTTGCCAGCGCTTCGGCCCCACTTTGCTTCCAAAGCGCGTAATTCTCTTGCTCGCGGGTGGCCAAAAGCAAGGAGATCGGCAAGACGTCAGCGAACATCCCTTCGGTTTCCTGCTTCACCCGTGACAGCACGCGATCACGGTCGGATTGCGACATCAGCTTGTCCATGCGGGTCAGCAATAGAAGGCTGCGGGGGTACAGCTCATCCGGCAGGCTTGACCAGACGGCGGCCTCGCTTTGACGCCAGGCTTGGGTCGCGGGGCTGCACCAGATCACGCCGTCAGCTTCGCCGATCATCCGCTCCCAGACATCTGCGGGCATATTGGGGTCTGATATGCCGGGCATGTCGATCAAGTCGCAATGCCGCAGAAATTCCTCCTGACTGTAAATCTGGAGATAAGCAGTGGCTTTCAAAGAGCTGCGATCCAGCGCATCAAGATCAACGGGCGCACGCTCCCCATCCAGACCGATCTGGAAGGGCTGGCCTTCGCCATATACGATACGAACGGGCGGAAGCTGGGTTGCCACAACCTGAACCGGCAAAGGGTCATACCCTATAAGCAGGTTCGCCAGCGTGCTTTTGCCGGCGCTGAACTCCCCCATAAGGGCGATGCACGGCTTTTCCTTGTGGCCGTCAGTCATGTGTCACCTGTTCCAGTTTGGCAAATGCGCGTGCAATCCCGTCCTCCCTCGCCTTCAATTCATCGACCCCCAGAACCTGGTCCAGGCTGACAGGGCCACCGGTGCCGCAGATAGATTTAATGTTGTCGAGCTGCTCGGCCAGAAAGTCATCGAGAAGGGAGCGCATCGCGTCATAGACCAAAACGGCCTGTTCATCTTTCAGGTCGCCAACCAGTTGCTGCGTCTCTTTTCGGACGAGGCTTTGGAAGCGCTGCGCCTGTGAGATGTAGGACTGCCTTCGGTGCCACCAGCCCTTCCACCAGCTTCCACGCAGATCGAGCGCGATGGATTGGCCGATTGAAACCGGAGGCGGCACGAAGGAGGCGGGCGGAATCTGGGGGGCAAAAAGCTCCGGCTCCAGCCCGAGCGCGCGGGTGCATAGCGATTTTAGATCGCTGACCGCTGCTTTGGCGGCGTCTTGCTGGGCGGTTTGTGCCTTTATGCCGAAAATCCGATAGTTTGATTGCAGCAGGATGCGCAAACCAGCCGGATCATAGGACCAAGGCTCGTCTTCACCATAGGCCTCGAGGTGCTTGGCAAGGTCTTCCGTGGCACGGGTCAGGAAGCTGTCATGGGATCGATCCACGCGACTATGGAAGCTGCGAAGATGTCCGGCAAAATCGTTTTCAAACCGCGCAACCGCGTCTTGTTTGATCTGTTCCAGTTGGCCCGTCAGCTCATCAGTGCTCAAGCGCAGGCTTAACTTGCCGACCCCCGATTTCGCGGCAAGGTTGTCATTTACCCGGATTTTGCCCAGCAGGTTGGCCGCACTGCTCGCGTGGCGTTTCGCCATTTCGCGCCCTGCCCCCTCAGCCACCCGCTGCGCCACCGCGTCATAAAGCGCAGGCACCCCGGAAAGATGCCATAGAAGTTCATGCGGGTCGCGGTCGTCGGTCAAAGGAACCGGGCAGGCCTCGGCCCAATTGTAAAGCGCATCTATGCTGTCCTGTGGAAGACCGGAAATGGTGTTGGCCACAGCACAATTTGCCCAGAGCGCGCTGCCAAAAACCAAATGTGCATCTTCAGGGCCATTATGCTCTGCCAGCGTGGCCTTGATGCTGTCGCGGATCATGGAGACGTCGCGCGCGGGGTCGCAGAGTTCATCGATCCTATTCACAAAAATGATCACGTCGTTCGATTTGACGTTTGAGATCAGCCTGATCAGGGCGAGGTCGGTTGAGGACAACGCCTGATGCGCTGACAGCACGACCATACAGATCCGGCTGTCACGGATGGCTTTGATCGTGATCTGTTCCCGAACCATGAACGTGTCGTTTACGCCGGGTGTGTCGCGGATACACAGCTTTGTCGGAAGCGCTTCTTGCTGCATGTAAAGGTCCGCCGACCGTGTGATGTCAGCAAAGTAGCCCTTTGATTTCGAAAGCCCGCGCGGTGCGTCGCTTTCGTTCCCAACGCAGACGTAGCTTTCAATCAGGTCTTTGTCGAAATAGCCGTAATTTCTTTCTTCCCCGAGCAGCAATTCAAATTTGCGCCCCAGCCGCGTACGGGCCTTTTCGCGCATGGCTTCAGCCTGCTGGAGAATTGTCGCCAACTCGTCGGCCGCCCCCGCCCGGTCAGCCAATTCGCCAATGCGCCCCCCGCCCTTAACCAAGCGGTGCCATTCGTCATTGTTGAAGAACCGGAAGACCGCCTTGGTCGGCGGTGTCGTGACCCATGGGATCGTGTGCACTGAGGTCACGACCGATGTCCAAGGGTTGACGTCGGCGGGAAGCAGGTCTGGCATGCCGATCATGGCATTGACCAAGCTTGTCTTTCCCGACTTGATCTGACCGATCATCGTGACGCTCGGTTCGAACTGTTCCATTTGACGACGGATCTTGGCCGCAGCCCGAATCTCGTCGATATTGCCGATCTCGCCGACATAATCCAATGCATCATAAATCGGGTGCAGGCTCGTTTCGAACGCGCGGAATCGCTGAGTGGCGCGCTGAAGCAACCCGTAGGACGGGGATGTCGTGTCTTCTGTCTCGAGAGTCTCTTCTAATGACATGGTGGCTACCTCATGCCGCCAGTCCTAAATGCATTTCCTTACGTAATTGTATCAAAGTGCTTATCGCGTCGGTCGCGGCCTCAACTCCGCCTTCCAGAGACATTAACAAGATGCTGTCAGAGGTGTCCTCCAAATCCTGCCGCAATGGGTCCGGGACTAGACCTGTTGGCGCGGTTTCGATGACCAGCGTCACCTCCTGCAGCAGGGTTTCGCAGGACGACAAGACACGCGCCGCCAAGGCATCGCCGTCCAATTCCATTGTTTTTAACGCCGCCGCATGACCGGCCATCATAGTTTCGATTTGCGTGAGCAGCGGGGCATGGCCCGCCTCCGGCCCCTTATCGGCAGCCCCGTCATCGGCGAGAGAGGGTTCGTTGTCCTCAGGCAATGCGCAGGCTTCGATCAAAAATGCCGCGTTATCGGCATCCGCGCGCAATCCCGTCTGCACCCTGCGTAGCAGCTTTTTCGACAGTTGGGTCAGGATATCATCTTGCTGGGCAAGTGAAACTGTGACGACTTCGTCAAAGAGCGCCGTGGCCGGGTTGGGCTTTGACACGGTCGCTGCGTCTTCCAAACGGATCAGAACGCTGCGATCTTGCAGGGCCTCTGGGGCGTGGGCCCAGATCTCTTCTTCCATTGGCGCGAAGGCGGGGCTGCACCAGATCACGATATCAATATCCGCAAACCAATCGGCGCGGGCCGGAGGGAGACCATCGCGCAAGCTCAGCCGTACCGAAGGGTCAGCTGCCAGACCGTTTAGCCCGCTGACAATGCTCTCATTGGCAGTCGCGTCCGGTCCAATCACCACAACGGCAATTGGGGTCTCAAAACGGCGCAGCAGGTTGAGCGCCACATCCCTCTGCTGTGGTGTGACCTGGGCACTGTGCGTGATGCGCTTGAGATCATGTAGCAGAGCTTTATGCCTGTCCTTTGCGCTCATTTCTGCCCCATGGCGACACCGCGACGCACAAGCGCAGTTTTGCCGGACCGTCCGAAGGGCCAAATCTGGCCCTTGGCGTCAAGCACGTCCCGCTTGGGTATTGGTCGGGGCAGTGTGGCTGGCGGTCCGGCGTCAAAAATCTGAATGGCGAGCAGCGTGACATTGTCGAGATCAGGGTCCTCCAAGGCTGTCAGGCGGGACATCAATGCGTCGGAAATGTCGCTGCTGCGCCCCAATGGCAGCTCCCGAATGACCCGCGCAATCTCTTCATCGGCGAGAAATTGCAGCCCGTCACTGGCGGCGATCAGCACATCCCCGGCGCGCAGGGCAAACGGGGTGGCAGGGCAGTCAATCTCAGCGATCTCCGCCCCTGACAGAACAGAGGTCAGTACGTTGCGCTCGGGATGTGCGGCGCCTTCCTCTTCCGTCAGCGCACCGCTTTCAACGAGGTATTTGATATAGGTGGCAAGCGAATGGTCCTGGTTCAGCTGCCGCAACCTGTTGTTCCGAAACAGAAAAAGCGGGGAGTCGCCCACAGAAATCCAGTGCAGCATATTGTCCCGGATCAACAGGCCCAGAAGCGTTGCCCCCATGCCCCGTTGTTCGGGGCGGTCATTTGCCACGCGGGACAGGACTGTATTCGCACGGTGGGCCGCATGTTCAAGCACATCCTTTGCGCGGGCGCTTCCATCGACAATCGCGTCTCGCTTGAAGGTCAGCTCCCGGAATACCTCTGTCACAACGATCTTGCTTGCCAAATCTCCCGCCGCATGTCCCCCCATGCCGTCGGCGAGGACTGCCATTGACACGTCTGACCCGGACATGAAATCCGTGATCAACGCATCTTCTTGATAGTCGCGGCCCCCCTTGCAAATGGCCGACGCTGTATCAAGCTTCAATGCGCCAGACATGTTAGCTGTCCTCCTCATCCCAGGCAAAAGACTGGTCGCAGAAGGCAGCAAACCTCAGCATGGTCTCGCCAATACTGATCAGGTCGCCATGGGCTATTTCTTCGGTGCTCAGGACGGGGCGGTCATTGAGCCGGATGATGTTCGACTTGCCGCCATGGCCCAGGTAAAACTTGCCCACCTTTGGGTCGTAAGCGATGACCGCATGCTGCGCGCGCGAAATTGCGCGGTCGCCAAAATCAAGGGAGATTGCCTGATCCGAGCCGCGCCCAATCTGCGCAACACCGGGGTGGAGCGCGAAGCTCGCCCCGCGACCCGGGCCTTCCGTAATCACAAGCCAACCGCAGGGGAATTTTGCCTGACCGGGGCTGTCTGTCAGACCGGTCAGAGGGTCGGTTAAACTTGAAGCAGCGTCACCGAACCCCAAGAGCCGTGTACGGGCACGGTTTCGGGTTTCCTGAGGGATGCTTGGATCAGGTGCGACCCCCTGGTCCACAACCGGCGCATCTGCTGGCGTATGGCGCATGGCCTGAGTTTCTTCGATCAACCTTTGGGCTTGTGCGGCCTGCATGGCCAGATCGGTCTCATCGTCCTCAGGAAAGGCCGGTGCCGGCGGCTCCCCCCGGTCAAGCAGCGGTGCCTCTGGGCTGTCCTTGCTTGGGGCCGGGATGGGATGTTGCTCTGATCTGGGCAGCACTGGTGTATCCCAGCTAAGCTCTTGCGGAAGGTCGACAGGGTTGATGAGGGGGCGCACATCCTCGGGTGCATCACCAATTGCGAGCGCAGCGTCGTTCTCCTCTAGATGGCGCTGAAACACATTCTTGAAAATAGTCACTTGGCAACCTCACTTTTATTCGGGCGCATGACACCCATTTCATCACTGGTTAAGAGCGCATCAGATATGCGTATCGCCCGACATGACCGCCCCGACAAAACTGCCAAAGCTGGTCAAGGTCGCACCAAAGAGCTGCCCCGGAACAGTCTCGTGAAACGCGATTGTCAGCGCCGCAACCATCACCAAAGCGCTGAT
>CAYLVP010000005.1:5678-22636 GCA_964387155.1 uncultured Rhodobacterales bacterium
ACGGGCGGTTCGGCGTTCTTCGCCTCTGCCTCCGCGGCTTGAGCAATTGAGACCGCGACCTCATTCACCAAAGCGGAAATGACCCGGCGCACCTGCGGATCATCGCTGGTTTCGCGGTGGGTTTGACCTGCGATAATTGCGGCCCAGTCCTGCGCCGTTTGCGGCCGGTCTTTCGGAAAGACATTCATGGCCATATCGATAGCGCTCAGAAAATTGGGATCATATCCCACAATGCGCGACGCCAGCGGCCTGTAAGGGTCAGGCCGTTTCGCGGCAAGGGCTGCCAATCGGCTTTGGCTGTTGGGCGGGGCCTCGCCGGTGATCAGATGAAACAAGGTAGCGCCCAGGCTATAGAGATCGCTGGCAGGGCCCTGTTTGCCTCCGGATATGTAAAACTCCTGCGGTGAATAGCCGTCCTTTACGACCATAAGTGCTGAAATTGCGCGGCTCTTCTTGGTAGCTTCCTGCCGGGCCGCGCCAAAATCGATGAGACACGGCTTGCCATCGGGGTCGATGAGAATGTTGTCGGGCGAGATGTCACGATGCAGCATATCCGCGTCATGGACGGCTGATACCGCGCTCAGGAGCTGCTTGGTCAAGGCGACAATCCGTTCCGGCGACAGCGGCGCAGAGCCCTTGCCGAGCAGCTGCATCGCGTCATGCCCCCTGATGAAGTCCAGCACCATATAGGCAGTGTCATTGGCTTCGAAAATCTGGTGGACGCCCACGATATTTGGGTGGTCGAGCTGCGCCAGGCTACGCGCCTCGCGCACAAACATGTCCACCAGCGCATTGAATTCACGGATGCTGCGGCTGTTCTTGGTGCGCACGGTTTGGTTGGGGCGATGGCACAGCGCTTCCGGGAAACACTCCTTGATAACGACGCGGCGGCCCAGACTGTCGGTTGCAAGATAGGTGATCCCGAAGCCACCGCTGCTAAGGTACGAGTCAATTTGGTATTGCCCGTTCAGCAATGCGGTCCCCGATGGCAGGGCCCTGAAGTCAGTGTCGAACTCGTCGTGCATAAGATGTTGGGTCACGGTGCTCCCGCTCCGGTCAAAGGGTCATTGCATGCCGTGGGGGGCACGCGGTTGATGTTGGATTCTGGAGAAAGTTGTGACTGAAACGGGGCAGCGCTCTGGCTCAAACTTGGCGCTTGCCTTGCATTTGAAGCGATATTTCTGAAGCAATTATGAAAAAGCCGAAGAGCACTGAACGCCTAATATGCGGTCAGCCTGAGACGGAAAACCGCCACTCGATCATAAGCAGATTGCGCAGCGAGACGCCCGGCCGGAAACCATCATGAGCCGCTGGATTATGTGGCGATCCCTGAAGGACTCGAACCCTCAACCTGCTGATTAGAAGTCAGCTGCTCTATCCAGTTGAGCTAAGGGACCGCTGGCTCTGGTTTTGCGTCTCCCTCAGGGCAAACGCAACCCTTTCCTGTCGCGCATGGCGAGCCCGGGGCTAGACGCCGGCAAAGAGCCGAGAGCTCGAGGCCAGCGCAGGTCCGAATGAACGAACCGCTGCGCGATCTGTGCAAGCTGGTATCATAAGGGGCTGCTTGCGGTTTCGCTTGAAATGCGCCGGGCTTGCAGCCACGCTCAGACCCAGCCAACAGGATAGAGACCCCATGCGCCGTATCGTCGCCAACATTGCCGGGCAATGCCTTGCGCTGTTTGCACAGTTCATCACCGCCCCACGCGCCGATTGGCGCGGGGTGGAGCCGATCAACCGGCAGCGTATCTACTACGCCAATCATACATCCAACGCGGATCTGCCGATCATCTGGACGGTGCTGCCGCCGGCGCTGCGACGCGTGACCCGCCCCGTGGCCGCCGCCGATTACTGGCTCAAAACAAGAGCCCGCGCCTTTATCGGGCCAGAGGTCTTTCGCGCAGTCCTAATCGACCGGCGGTCCGAGCATCAGGCGGAGGACCCGATTGCCAAGATCGTCGCGGCGCTTGATGAGGGGGCCTCGATCATCATTTTCCCCGAGGGCGGGCGCAACCGCTCAGACAATCCGCTGTTGCCGTTCAAGGCGGGGCTTTACAACATTGCCAAGGCGAGGCCGCATATCGATCTGGTGCCGACATGGATCGACAACATCAAATCGGTCATGCCCTCGGGCGAGGTGATCCCGGTGCCTTTGGGCTGCACCGTCATCTTTGGGGCCGCGCTCAACGTTGCGGACGATGAAGACAAAGACGCCTTCCTTGCCCGTGCATCGGCTGAGCTGGCCGCGCTGATGCCTCGGCGGGAGTGGCTGACATGATGCCCAACATGCCCACGGAGACCACGGCGTCGATCTTCGTGCTGTTCGGCGCCGCCTGCGTCTTGCTGATCATCGCGACACTTGCGGGCGAAATCCTGCGGTTGCGCCTGTCCCCAAGCGGCAGCCATCCGGCGGTTGAGACCTATGTGACCCGCCTGCATTCCTGGTGGGCCATGGTATTTCTGCTCTCTATCGCATTGTTTATCGGGCGCACCGGGGTGATTGTGCTGTTTGCTTTCGCGTCTTTCGCGGCCCTGCGCGAATTCTTGACGCTGACGCGCAAGACCAAGGCAGATCACTGGGCGTTGATCGGGGCGTTCTATGTGATCTTCCCCATGCAATATCTGCTCATCTGGTTTGGTCAGGTGGGGCTGTTTTCGGTGCTGATCCCGGTCTACGCATTCCTGATCCTGCCAATCCTCTCGGCGCTCCGGGGCGCGGGGCAGAACTTCCTGTCGCGCGTGTCCGAGACGCAATGGGGCCTAATGATATGCGTCTTCTGCGCCTCGCACATCCCTGCGCTGGTCGTGTTGGACATCAAAGGGTCAACAGGCCGCGCGGTTCTGCTGATCGCCTTTCTGGTGCTTGTCGTCCAGCTGGGCGATCTGGCCGAATATTACACAGGCCGCAAATTTGGAAAGACGCGGATTGCGCCGACGGTCTCCCCCAAGACCCGGGCCGGTGTGACATGCGGGGCGGGCTTTGCCGCGCTGGTTGGGGCGCTGTTGTTCTGGATCACGCCGTTTGAGCCGTGGGCTGCCGCCTTGATTGCCGTGACAGTCTATCTTTTCGGCGTCGGTGGGTCGCTGGTGCTGGCCGCCATCAAGGCAGACCGCGGCGTGAAGAACTGGGGGCATCTTATCCCGGGCCAGGGCGGGTTTGTTGATCAGATGGACAGCGTGGTCTTCGCCGCGCCCATATTCTTCCACCTGACCCGGTATTTCTACGTGAGCGGGTAGATCGCAGGCGGGCTCTGCTCAGAACCCGACCGCAGCCCCGTCTTTGCGCGGGTCGGACCCGCCAATATAGCCGCGCTCCGGCAAGCAATGGATCAGCTGCGCGCCACCAAACCCAAAGGCATTATCCGGCGCTTCAAGGGAGATATCATGCCCCATCTCCTCTAGTCTCTGGAGGACGCCAGCCTCCATCGTCGTCTCGCAAGCCACACCCAAACCTTGTGTGACACGCCAACGCGGCGCGTCCACCGCCATTTGCGGCTCTTGACCAAAAAGCTGGGTGCGCAGGACCATTTGAACATGGCCTTGTGCCTGCATCGGCCCGCCCATAACGCCGAAACTCATCAAAGGCCCGCCCTGCCCCATCACAAAGCCGGGGATGATCGTATGGAATGGGCGCTTGCCGGGCCCCACATGGTTCTGATGCGCGGGATCGAGGGAGAACCCTGCCCCGCGGTTCTGCAAGGCCACGCCGGTCCCTGGCACCACTACGCCGGAGCCGAAGCCCGCATAGTTCGACTGGATAAACGACACCATCATGCCCGAGGCGTCAGCCGTACTGAGATACACCGTGCCGCCATGTCTTGGCGCGCCCGCTCCGAAATCTGTGGCCGCATTGGGATCGATCTCGCGCGCCCTTGACGCCAGATAGCCATCATCCAGCAGATCCTCGACGGTGATCTGCTTCATATGATCCAGATCGGCAACAAAGGCCCCAGTATCGCGCAGCGCGAGCTTCATCGCCTCAATCTGAAGATGCGCCGCCATCGGATCATCGGCATCCATATCGCGTATCGCGGTTTGAGACAGGATACCAAGCCCCATCAGCGCCGCGATGCCTTGACCATTGGGCGGTATCTCATGGAGTGTCACATCATCAAAGCCTTTCGAGATCGTCCCCGACCAATCACATTGATGCGCCGCAAGGTCGTCCATCGTCAGCGCCGCCCCATGAGCCTTGGCGAAAGCTGCAATCTCTTCGGCGATCTGGCCTTCATAAAAGGCCCGCCCCTTCGTTTCCGCAATCAACTGCAGGCTGCGGGCGTGGCCGGGGCTTTGGAACAGCTCCCCTGCCTTAGGGGCGCGACCGGACGGCAGAAACGTCTGCGCAAATCCCGGCTGGCCGCCCAGCTCTGCGCCTGCTCTTTCCCAAAGCGCCGCGATGATCGGGGACACCGGGAAGCCCGATGCGGCGTATCGGATCGCAGGTTCAAACAGCGCCTCGAACGGCAACTTTCCAAAACGCGATGACAGCGCGACCCAGGTTGAGACCGCGCCTGGCACGGTCACGCTTTCCCAACCGCGAAACGGCATCTTGTCCAGATCTGCAAACCGCTCCGCGCTCCAGCCCGCAGGGGAGCGGCCTGATCCGTTTAGTCCGTGCAGCTCTGCCCCATCCCAGATGATCGCGAACGCGTCCGAGCCCAGCCCATTGCCAGTGGGCTCAACAACAGTCAATGCTATTGCCGTGGCCAGCGCCGCATCCACCGCATTGCCCCCTTGCGCCAGCATGCGCAGCCCGGCTTGCGCAGCGAGGGGGTGCGATGTGGACACAATATTTTCTGCCATCACGGCAGAGCGGCGGGACGGGTAATGGTGGTTGGCTTGAATTTTCATGCGACCTCGGGCGTCCTGATCCAGGCGTTTCGGGCTGGCATACCGGTTTGCGGGCCGCACAGCTTCCAAACGCTAACGCGCGCTGGGTCGAGTTTCCACCGCCCCAATCGTCACCGGATGACACACTCCGTTTGGCCGCCAGACCCGCCGTTGACGGATTGCGGCCTAGATGATCAACGCGGCCTCATGCGGCTTGGCTGACAGTCGCGCGGCGGCAAAGGCGCGTCTGCCGCGCAAGGTTGCAAGCTCGGGGAAGAGCTCCAGCAACTCCTCAAACACGCCATCCGATGCCTGAGAGCCGACCATATCGCCGGGCTGAAAGCTCTCCGTCCAGGCGTTGTCGACAAGCAGCATTTCATGCTGGTCAAACATCACATGAATATACGTGATCCCTTCCAGGGCCGCGACCTGACTGATGCCCGGTTTGTGGATCATGTGCTTGGCTTTCACCAACACCTCGTCTTCGCCCAGCAAAAGCTGGGCGGCGTTGCTTTCAACCAGCATACGGTGTTGCGGCGAGACCTTCATGTCGCGATCCGGCACGCCGGGCGCAATGCTGTCCTTGCGCATCACAACAGGCTGCAGATGCGGCGTAAGCGCCAATGCCCCTGCTGTCATGAAACGTTTGCCGATCCAGCGCACCGGTTGTGGGCCATGGTCACGGGTGTCCACCAGATCACCGATCTTCAGGTCCTCGACAGGCTTTCTGCCATGCGGCGTGGCCACCAGACTGCCCGGCGTAAAGCAGGGCACGACTCGTTCAATATTTGTGAAGGTCGCCGTTGACCCGTCCGAGAAGGTCACCGTCCCGTTTTCAGGGTTGGCATCGTCAAAGACAACGGTGGCATCAGGGTCGCCGAGATTGATCGTGTCGTTGTCATCCCCGCCTTCACCGCCATCGACGACATCACCAGAGCCTATGAAGATGACATCGGCATCATCGCCCGCATTGATCGTATCCGCGCCCGCACCACCATCAATTCTATCGGCCCCGGCACCACCATTGATCGTGTCCAAACCGGCGCCACCGGTCAGGTCATCTGCGCCGTCGTCGCCGGACAGGCTGTCATCCCCCTCTCCGCCGGACAGGGTGTCATTGTCGGCACCGCCATCCAGCGTGTCATTGCCCGTGCCGCCTGTCAGCGTGTCTTCACCTGCGCCGCCGCTGATATCATCGGCATCGCTGCCGCCATCCAGCGTGTCGTCGCCAGTTCCGCCGTCGAGCGTATCTTCCCCAGCGCCACCGTTGATCGTGTCATCGCCCGTGCCGCCGATGGCCACGTCATTGCCGTCGCCACCGTCGATACTGTCATTGCCCCAATCACCCGACAGGGTGTCGTCGCCCGTGCCACCGTCCAGTGTATCCTCACCCGCGCTGTCAAAGACAAGCGTGGTCCCATCGGCAGGGCCCTCGTAGAGCTCAAGGATATCTCCGGTTTCCGGGTCAAGCAGCACCCAATTGGTTTGGGTCGTAGAGGCGGCGGTGAAATCCGACCCGGCGGGGATTGTGATCACCGAAACCACGGTGCCTGCAGGATCGATCTGCGCCAACTCGACGGCATAGGGGGACTGGTTGTCGAAGGTGACGCTTGTGGCCGCCCCTCCCGTGCCGGAGGCAAAATCGTCCGGGTCCAAGGCCAGCTGATCGCCAAAAATCACGTCATCCCCGGCCGCACCATACAGGGAGTCGTCCCCCAGATCGCCATGGATCAGATCATCATCGACTTCAACTGCGGTGAAATGGACGTCGGTGATATAGGCAACCTGACCGCCGGTTGAGCCGTTCTCGTAGATCACTTCGAACCGGGTGACGGGGCCCGCGATCTCGACCAGAACCGAGCCATTGGCAATCGCCTGGCTGTCATTGCCGGGCCCGCCGGTCACGGTCTGGCCGGCAATCGTTTCGTTGCCCGCCGCCGTCAGCACGACGGGGACGGGGTTCCCGTCCGCGTCGAAGGCGTTGACCGTAACGATATCCTGCCAAGTGTCACTGTCGAGATCATTGATACGGAAGCTGACCGCCTCTAGCGGGAGATCGGAGTCAAAGCCGACGGTGGCGACATCCGGCCCGCCATTTCCGCCCAATGACAGCGAGGAATTGGTCGCAAAAGGCTCCCCCGCAGCAGGATCGGTATATTGCGTGGTCGTGTCGATGGACGACTGGTTCAACGCGCCATCATTGGTGATCGAGACGCTGATATTGGCAAGGCCCGTGTCTTGCGTGAAGCCACCCGCCACGTTGGTGCCGCCCCCTTCAGCGACCCAGCTGAGATTTTCAGTGCCAGAGGTCAGGGTTTCGGGGCCGCCCGTGACGACATCGTCGCCCGCGCCTGCAAAAACCGTGTCATTCCCGAGACCCGCCTGGATGTTATCTTCATCGCCAACGGTGCCCAGCGTGCCGTCATCATTGTCGACCTGCTCGAGGTTTTCGTCGACAAACGCGCCGTCGATCAGATCTGCGCCTTGCGTGCCGGACACGATACCGTCCGGCCCACCATTGACGGTCAGCGTCTCGATGCCGGTGAAGGTCGCGGTGGAGCCGTCGTTGAACGTGACGGTGCCGTTCTCGCTATCGGTCGGATCAAAGGTGACGGAGGCCACATCATCGACGATCAGCTCGTCATTCGTGTCGGTTCCGGTCTCGCCACCGATAACGGTATCCCCGCCATCCGCGAAGAACGTGTCATTGCCTTCGCCGCCATCGAGGATATCAGCGCCTTCCCCCCCGGTCAGCGTGTCAAAGCCGGTGCCGCCGGACAGGCTGTCATTTCCGCTGCCACCTGTCAGAAGGTCCGACCCACTGTCGCCGGCAAGGGTGTCATTTCCCTCGCCGCCATCCAGCTCATCCGCACCTGTGCCGCCGGACAGATCATCGCTGCCACCGCCACCGGCAAGCGTGTCATTCCCGGTGCCGCCGATCAGAGTGTCATTGCCAGCGCCGCCATCGATCACGTCATTGTCTGCACCGCCGTCAATCAGGTCATTGCCGAAACCGCCCGACAGCGTGTCATCACCATCTTCGCCGGAAATATCGTCATCATCGGTCGGAACGGCCTCGAAATGGACATCACTGACATAAAGAAGCTGGCCGCCTGTCCCGGCATTGTCGTAGATGATCTCGACACGTGCGACCGGCCCGCTGATGCTCACCAGTACGGACCCCTGGGCATCGGTGGCATTTGTCGATGAGGGACCGGCTGTCACGGTGTTGCCGCTGACGATGTCGTCGCCTGCGGGTGTCAGGGTCACAGCAACCGGGTTGCCGTCCGCGTCAAAGGCATTGACCGTCAGAACATCCTGCCAGGTGTTCTGGTCAACATCCTGAAGCCGGAAGGAGACATTGTCGACCGTATCCGCAAACCCGGACCCGCCATTGGCGGAGAAATTCAGTTCGGTCGTCCAGGCTGTGCCGTTACCGGAGCCACGCAGCCCGAGGCCAGAATTTGGGTCAAACGGCTCGCCAGCTTCGACAAAATGCGCATTCTCCTCGACGGTGGCCGTTGTGCCAACACCGCCATTCGAAAAGCTCACCGCAACGGTGATGCCGCCTGTGTCTTGGGTGAAACCCGTGGCGATGCTGTCGCCATCGACACCTTGATCCGTCCAGTCAAGAAAGAGATCGGTGCTGTCAAGGCTGCTTGCCCCGCCATCAACAATATCATTGCCACCGCCAGCTGTGATCGTGTCATTGCCCGCGCCGCCTGTGATGTCATCGGCATCCGCAGTGCCGTTTAGTGTATTGTCAGCGCCATCGCCGTTAATCGTCGCCATAACTCGTAACCCCAAAAATTACCCTGGTCCGCTCGCACGGATCACTTTGGTCGGGGACGAAGTGGCCTCCAAAAAGGGCGCAGAAGTGACAAAAGCACGGCTTATGCACGATTAATCGTGATTTTTAGTCGAATTGGCGACGATTCCGCGCGTAGTCGGCGGGAAGACGGAGTTTTCCTGTGCCGATCCATGAAAGACCGAAAATGGCCTGCGGTGCCCGCCGAATCCGAATTGATTTCTGCCGCGTCTTGCCCCTTTGTCTGGTCTGGCGAATTTTGCAGGGGCATAGGTACGGATGAAGATCAATTCCATCAGACTGGGCGTCGATATTGGTGGCACCTTCACCGATGTCGTTCTGGAACGCGCTGAGGCCAGCTTTTCAGTTAAGGTGCTGACCACCTACGCGGCCCCGGAGAATGCCATCATCGACGGGATGCATCAGGTCTGTGCCAAGGCGGGGGTCAAGCCCTCCCAGATCGAGCAGATCATCCACGGCACCACGCTGGCGACCAATGCACTAATCGAGCGGCGCGGGGCAAAAACCGCGCTGATCACGACCGAAGGTTTCCGCGATGTGATCGAGATGCGAACCGAAAGCCGGTTTGAGCAATATGACCTCAACCTCACCCTGCCCGACCCGCTTTTGCCGCGCCATATGCGGTTCACCGTGCCGGGCCGGGTGGATGCCAAGGGCCAGGTGCTGGTTGGACTGGAGCGCGCAGATATCGAACCTGTTGTGGACCGCATCGCGCAGGCAGGGTTCACCTCCGTGGCTGTCGGGCTGATCCATTCCTACCTGAACCCTGCGCATGAGCTGCTGGTGCGCGAGGTGCTGGCCGAGAAGCTGCCCGATATCGCGGTCTCGATCTCGTCCGAGGTCTCTCCGCAGATGCGGGAATATGAGCGGTTCAACACCGTGGTGGCCAACGCATATATCAAACCCCTCATGGCGTCTTATCTGGGTCGGCTTGAGGATCGGCTGCGCGCCGAAGGCGTGTCTTGCCGCATCTTTCTGATGCATTCGGGCGGCGGCATTATCTCGCTGCAGAACGCCGCCGAGTTCCCGGTGCGTCTTGTCGAAAGTGGCCCGGCAGGCGGTGCTGTCTTTGCCGCGCATATTGCCGCCCGCTACGGGCTGGACAAGGTTCTGAGTTTTGACATGGGCGGGACCACGGCCAAGATTTGCCTCATTAAGAACCAGACGCCCAAGACCAGCCGGGTGTTTGAAGTGGCGCGCACCTACCGGTTCAAGAAGGGCTCGGGCATGCCCATCTCGATCCCCGTTATCGATATGGTCGAGATCGGCGCGGGCGGTGGCAGCCTCGCACATGTGGACGGCATGCAGCAAATCAGGGTTGGCCCCGAAAGCGCGGGCTCCGAGCCCGGCCCGGCCTGCTACGGGCGGGGCGGCGCGCGCCCGGCGGTGACAGATGCGGATCTGGTGCTCGGCAAGCTTGACCCCGACAACTTCGCGGGCGGCTCGATTGCCTTGCACCCCGATCAGTCACAATCCGCGCTTCTGGATCATGTGGGCGGCGGGCTTGATATGGACGCGGTGGAGGCAGCTTTCGGGGTGGCCGAGGTTGTGGACGAGAACATGGCCAATGCCGCCCGCGTCCATGCCGTCGAAAATGGCGAAGACCTCAGCGAGTATACAATGATTGCGTTTGGCGGCGCTGCCCCGCTGCACGCAGGCAGGTTGTGTGAAAAGCTGGGGGTCGTGCGGCTGCTGGTGCCACCCGGTGCCGGCGTCGGCTCTGCCATTGGCTTTCTGCGCGCGCCCTTCAGCTTCGAGGCGAACCGCTCCGCCTATATGAAGCTCAGCGATTTCGACGCCGACACAATCACCACCCTCTTGCGCGATCTCAAATCGGAGGCGACGGGGTTCGTCCGCACCTGTGACGAGGTCAGCCCGATCCTGTCGGAATTCAAGGTCTATATGCGCTATAGCGGCCAGGGCTGGGAGATCCCCATCGAGCTCACCGAAGAACAGGCGATGGCCCCCGATGCCGCGACATTCGAGGCGCGGTTCAAGGAGGATTATACCAAACTCTTTGGCCGCCCCGTGACGGGTATGGATATTGAAATCACCGTTTGGTCGGTCAACGCCACCACCCCGCCGGAGGACGTGACCCGCATCGCGGAGGTCGCGGAAACCGCGCAAGCCGTGCCGGCCAGCACGCGGCAGCTATTTGACGCGGCATCCGGGGCCTTTGTGCAGGCGGATGTCATCGATCGGATGAGCCTTGAGACGGGCCAGGCCGCGCGTGGCCCCGCCGCAGTCACCGAGGCCGAAACCACCGTCATCGTGCCCGCCAGTCGGGACGCCATCCGCCAGCCAGATGGCTGCATCGACATTGTCGCGAAAGGGTAAACTCATGGGACAGGATCGCTCGAAAGTTGCCTATCAGGTCATGTGGAACCGCCTGATCTCTGTTGTTGAGGAACAGGCGCAGGCCTTGGTGCGCACGGCCTTTTCAACCTCTGTGCGCGAGGCGGGGGATCTGTCTGCAGGCGTCTATGACATGCAGGGCCGGATGCTGGCGCAGGCCGTCACAGGCACGCCCGGCCATGTCAACGCCATGGCAGATGCCGTGGCGCATTTCATCCGTCGGATCGGGCGTGACGACATGTATGAGGGCGATGTCTACATCACCAATGACCCGTGGGAGGGGACGGGGCATCTGCATGACATAACCATGGTCACGCCCTCTTTCAGAAACGGCGCACTGGTCGGGTTCTTCGCCTGCACCGCGCATATCGTCGATATAGGCGGGCGCGGTTTCGGGGCAGATGCGCATAGTGTGTATGAGGAAGGCCTCTACATCCCGATCATGAAATTTGCGGAGCGCGGCACGGTGGACGAGACGCTGACCCGCATCATCCGCGGCAATGTGCGCGAGCCCGATCAACTTATTGGCGACATCTACGCGCTCGCCACCTGCAACGAGATCGGCCACCGCCGCCTGATCGACATGATGGAAGAGTTCGCGCTGGATGATCTGGACGGGATCGCGGCCTTCATCCTCGACAATTCGCGGCGCGCCACGCTGGAGGCCATTGCCGCCTTGCCGCAAATATCGGCCAGCGGCGAGATGACAATGGACGGGTTTGACGTGCCGATCACGCTCAAGGTCAAGGTCAGTGTCGAGGGCGACCGGATCCTGACTGATTTCAGCGGCACATCAGGCGTGGACAAGAAGGGCATCAACTGCCCGCTCGTCTACACCAAGGCCTATGCCTGCTACGCGCTCAAAGTGGCGATTGCGCCGGAGATCCCGAATAACGCGGCCTCTCTCGCGCCTTTCGAGGTCACAGCGCCTGAGAACACCATCGTCAACGCGCTCCACCCGGCGCCGGTGGCTTTGCGCCACATCGTAGGGCATTTCGTGCCTGACGCAGTTTTTGACGCTTTCGACAAGATCGTGCCGGGGCTGGTGCCCGCCGAAGGGGCGGGGTGCCTGTGCAACTTCCAAGTCAGCCTGCGCCCCCGCAGTGACGCGCCTGCGCCAGCCGACGCGCGGCGATCCGAAGTGCTGACCTTCAATTCCGGCGGCTCGGGCGCGCGGCCCGCGCATGACGGGATGAACGCCACGGCCTTCCCGTCCGGCGTCATGACTATGCCGATTGAGGCCACGGAACATGCAGGCCCCGTCATCATCTGGCGCAAGGAGTTGCGCCCCGACAGCGGGGGCGCGGGCAAGACCCGCGGCGGCTTGGGCCAATATATGGAGGTCGGCGCACAGGACGGTCATGAGTTCGACATTCAGGCCATGTTTGACCGCAGCCAGTACCCTGCTCGCGGTCGGCGTGGCGGGCAGAACGGGGCGAACACCAAGATCAGGCGCAGCGACGGCGCTGAGATGGCCGTCAAGGGCAAACAGTTCGTGCCCCATGGATGCCGGGTAGAGATGGCCTTCCCCGGCGGCGCCGGATATGGCGACCCCGCTCAGCGGCCGCGCGATCTGGTCAAACGCGATCTTGCACGGGGCTACATTTCGGCTGCCACAGCTGAAAAGCAGTATGGCCTGTCAGCGGAAGAGATCACCGAGGTTGAGGCCGCCATTGCACGCGGGGACGCGGTTTAGCCAAAATCCGCGTTGCTGTTGAAATGCAGGACGGTTCAAGGGTCACGCGGAGGCGGGGGTCGTCCGCAACCTCTCTGCCTCTGTCAGGTAGGTGTTGCGCGCGGTCGCGTTGATCTCTGTCTCGGCGAGCTTTTCCAGCGTGTCTGCTTTGAGCCCCGCCACGTCCTGATCAATCGCCAAGAGATGGTCGCAAAGCTCCAGGCACCATTGCAAATCGTCCGTGGCCATTGCGGCAGCTTTCAACGCTTCAGCCCCACCCGCAAGTGCCGCCACATGCTCGGCGCGCCTGCGGCTGGACAAGGTGCCCAGATGTGTGGGGTTGCCATCATACCAGCCCAGTGTGCCCACGGCAAAGGCGCGCGCCGACCACGAGGCCTTGCCGTAGAACTCGCCCAACCACGGCTTATCCGCGATATCGGGGGGCAGCGCTATACTATCCGCGATGTCGTCATAGGACAGCCCCGCATCCATGCCTTGGACCGTATGGCTCATCACGTGTAAAATGGCGCGACGCGTTGTGCTCAACACCTCGGACACGGCGGCCGCGCCAAATACCGGGCGGGTGTGGCCCGGTGCCAAAACCTCCGCCCCGCGCTCTTCCAGCATGGCAAGCGTGTCCGCCCAGGCCTGAAAATCGCGATAGGGCGTGCCCCGGATCGCATAGAGATTGGGGAAGGCATGGTACCAGTTGTCGCCGGGGATCAGGACCCGGGCCTCCTGAAACCAGACGGCCAGATGGTCAGGCGTTTCGCCCGGCGCAAAGATCAATTCGGCGGCGACGCCATCGAGGTCGATGTGACACGGCGCGTCCATCATCTGGTTGGGCGGCAGGAAGCCCGCCCCCAGCCCTTCCAGCGGGCGGTTGCCCGGGCCACAGCCGATGCTGACACGCTGCGCGTCGGTCAATCCAATCCCAAACTGGGCCTGCGTGCGGCGGGCCAACGCTTTGCGTGGCGCGATCTGGTCTTCATTCTGCGCGATCAGATCAGAGGCAAACCCCGCATGCGCAATGATCGGGATATCCCGGCCCTCGGCAAAAACGGCCGCACCGGATATGTGGTCACGGTGAGAGTGGGTATAGATGATCCGCCCAACGGGCTTGTCCGTGATCTTGCGAAACTCTGCCAAGACATGCGACGCGGCTGCCGTGCTTTCTGAGGTGTCGATGATCGTCACGCTGCTGTGCCCAACCACCATGTGCTGCGTCGAGGCGGCGTACCCCACAGCGGTGTAAAGACCGGGGCCAATCTCAACCACGGCTTTCTCAAACTGCGTCGCGTTGTGATGCAACAGGCTTTCGTTCACCATCGCCCTGCGCCCCTCTTTGTGAATGCTTGACTGTAAGGGATATTTGGTTGTCATGTTAAGGAGTTGTTGCGCAAAGCAACAGCCCATTGCATTGGCGGGAGATCACATCTTGCAAACCGCAACCACCGATCTGGACGAAATCACGTTTTCGGACCTGCTGGCCGACCCCTATCCCAGCTTCGAGAAAATCCGGGCGCAGGGCTCGGCGGTCTGGGTTGATTGCGCGCGTATAAGGCTCGTAACCCGCTTTGATGACATCCAGCATATCGAACGCAACGCCCAAATCTTTGCATCAACCAATCCCGGTTCATTGATGAATGAGGTGATGGGACATTCTCTGATGCGAAAGGACGGGGCGGAGCATTTGGCTGAACGTCGCGCGGTCGAGCCCGCGTTTCGCCCCAGCGTGGTGATGGAGCATTGGACCCCAAAGATGACTGCCCTTGCTGACGCGCTTATCGCGGGGTTCGAGCATGATGGCGAGGTCGATCTGTTCGACGCCTTTGCAGCCCCGATGGCTTCTATCGGGTTGATCCAGCTGCTTGGCCTGCGGGAGGATATTGCCTGGCAAGACATGTGCCATTGGTCGCAATCCCTGATGGACGGCGTGGGCAATTACAGCGGGGATCCTGACATCGCCGCGCGAGGGACGGCTGCCGCGAAGGCCATTGCGCATGAGATTGACCGCGCCTTGCCGGACCACCGCGCCTGTGCGAACCCGTCGATCCTGTCGGGCATGGTCCATGCTGAGAGCCCTCACAGTTTGGCACAAATCAGGGCCAATATTAATGTCATCGTCGGTGGCGGGCTGAACGAGCCGCGCGACGCCATCCTGACGACGGTTTACGGCCTTCTCAGCCATCCCGACCAGCTGGCGCAGGTACAGGCGCAACCAAAGCTCTTTGCGACAGCGTTTGAGGAAGCCATCCGCTGGGTCTCGCCCATCGGGATGTATCCGCGCCGCGTGGCGCAAGCCACGGTTCTGGGCGACACGGCCCTGTCAGAGGGCGAGCAGATCGGGCTTTGTGTGGGCGCCGCAAATCGCGACCCTGCCAAATTCGCGGACCCTGACCAATTTGACATCAACCGCAAACGGCAAAAGCACCTGGCCTTCGGGGCTGGGCCACATTTCTGCGCAGGCACATCGATTGCCCGCAAAATGGTGGGCGAGATCGCGGTGCCGATGGTGTTTGACCGGCTCAAAAACCTGCGGCTGCATCCCGACCGCCCCGTCGAGCAGCGCGGCTGGGTTTTCCGTGGCCCGATCAGCCTGCCCGTCCAATGGGATCTGTGACCTTGGATGACGCCCAGAAGACCTGAGCGGCGACCGGTCTATCAAGCGGCAGTGGCGAGCCATTTCGGGGCGCAACGGCACTTTGTCATCGGGGTTGATCGCGTTGCCTTTTCTGCGCAGGCCGGTTTCATGGGAACCCCCGCCCCTCTCCGCCCTCAACCAGCCCCGCTATGTTCCGGCACCCAATCCTCGCCCCAGGCGTCCTGCCACAGCTTGTTGTAGCTGACATTGGATTTGGCCCGTCCGCCATTCCAGAGATCATATTGCGCTGATGCCGCCTCCTCAAAATAGGCCGTGATACGCGCGCGCAGCGCTGCGGCTGTCTGAGCATGTTCAGGCGCGTCCGAAAGGTCTGTCTTTTCATGAGGGTCGTCCGTCAGCCGGTACATCGCATCCGTCATGGGATAGGCGGGCGCGCCTTTGAACCGCATGGCATAACGCCAGTCTTTGGTACGGATCGCGCGGGTTTCCTCCTGCTCATAGAAGACGGCATCCGCATCTTGAATGGGCTGCCCCGCAAGGGCAGGCGCAAGATCGCGCGCCGCGCTGGGCTGGCTGGGGCGCGCGTTCTCGGCGCCGACAATCCGCGCCAGTGTCGGGAACAGATCGATTTGGCTGACCATATCCTCTGACACGAACCCGCGGGCGATTGCGCCGCCGCCCATGACCAAAGGAATGTGATAGGAAGGCCGGTGCGCACTGGACGGAAAGGCCGCAGCGCCGTGCCCCCAAACGCCGTTATGCCCCAACGAGAAGCCGTGATCGGAGGTGTAGATCACAAGCGTGTCCTCATCCAGATTGAGCCGCTCGAGCGCTGCCATGATCCGGCCCACGCCATGATCGATAAGGCTGACTTGCGCAAAGTAGTTGCGCAGGGACTCGATGTTGTTGGGCAGCAGAAGCGGCCCCTTGAACTGCTCTCGCAGCCCGCCCTGTGCAACACGCAGGCCGAACCGCTCCAGCACGTCGCTTGAGAGCCCCTCGCGCGGGATCGAGTGCATGTCACTGCCGTCATAGAGCTGCGCGAATTCGGTCTTGGCCCGCCCCTTGATCGACGGCCAATGCCCGTAAGGGCCGTTATAAGGCACAAAGGCAAAGAACGGCTCGGGCTTGTCCGCACGGTGCTCCAGAAACTCGATTGTTTTGTCGGTGAAGAAATCGACCGTGTGACCCGCAAAGCGGTAGCGCTCGCCCTGATCAATCACCTCGTTGTCGTAGAAGCTCGTGGTGTGGCCATGGGGAAATGTCACCCAATGATCAAAGGCGAGCTGCGGGACAAATGGCACACCGAGGTGAAACTTGCCGATCAACGCGGTGGCATACCCGGCCTCCTTGATCAGGGTTGGCAGGTTGGTGAACTCGCCAATGGCCGACCAGTTCTGTGGCCAATGCTGCATCAAGGACCCGTCCAGCCATTGGTGAATGCCGTGCTGGCTTGGCATGAGACCGGTCAGAACCGAAGCCCGGCAGGGCGAACACATGGCGTTGACGCAGTAAGCGTTGGAAAATCGCACCCCGCGGGCGGCAAGCCCGTCCAGATGGGGCGTGTGCACCTCATCATTGCCATAGCACCCCAGAAGGTCCGCGGGCTGATTGTCGGACATGAACAGCAAGATATTGGGTCGGGTCATGGATCGTCCTTACACCTG
>CAYLVP010000005.1:22736-57108 GCA_964387155.1 uncultured Rhodobacterales bacterium
GAGGAGAACAAAAAACGGCCCGTATAGCCAAGTCAAAACAGACATAGCGGGCACAGACGCAGCTTGCGTCGCCAAAATACCGGTTTCTCAATCAGGGAGGATGTTATGAAACCAATAACCCTATTCGCGGCCTCGATGGCCGCCATTCTAACCGCGACAAGTGCTTTCGCGCAGGCGAACCTGACCGCGGAAACGGCAACCCCGGGCGGCGCGGTGCATCTGTCGCCCGCGCATATGACCGAGGTGGCCGGGACACAAGGCATCGCCAACATCCAGCTGGCCGACGGGCAGACGCTGACCAACTCCATCCAGAACGTGGCAGAGGGTAAGACCGACATTGCAGGCACCCCCTATATTTTGCCCTTCCTGATGAGCCGGGGCGTTGGCCCTTACGGCTCGCTTGGTGCTGAGAAAGGCGCGGAGCTTGCAGGCAACCTGCGCGCCATAACGCCGGTGACGCTTGGGGTGTTCTTCCTCTTCGCCTATGACGCCAAGAATGTCGGCGGCTGGGACGACATCAAAGGGCGCAAAATCTACAACGGCCCTCCACGCGGCGGCGCATTGACGAATGCGCGCAGCATGATCCAGATCATCACCGGCCTGAAGGACGGCGAGGATTACGAGGGCATGCAGGCCAATTGGGGCCAGGCTTCGTCGATCATCTCAAGCGGGGAGCCCGACGCCGTGGTTCTGCCAGAGCTCTTCCCGGGAAGCCGCCTGACCACCGTGGCTGCGGCAGGCAAGATGACCGGCTGGTCCATGCCCAAAGAGATCTATGACGGCGATGCGATGCAGAAATACATGGTCGCGCCCGGCAGCGCGCCGTTCACAATGCCCTTGGCCGAGCTACAAGCCACCATGGGCGACGACTGGACCTTCATCTCCGAAGACGACACGTTCCGCGCCTTCTCCACCGTTGGCGGGTTGGTCGTGAACAAGGACATGGACGATGAGCTGGTCTATGATCTGGTTTCTGCCTATGTCGGCACGATGGACGAGCTTAAGGCCAAAGCCCCGTTCGGAGAGACGGTGGCCTTTGACGAGCCAATGCAGGGCATGTGCGGGGCCAACCCGGTCCAGTACCACCCGGCTGCTGCAAAGGCATGGCGTGACGCGGGCTACACGCTTGATGACTGCGCGGTCGCGCAGTAAGCGCAACCTGTAAAACCGGCGGTGCCGCCTGCGCGGGCGGCACCTTTTCCGTTACCGATCACCCCAAGAGCCCAGCCCATGTCAGAGCCATCGGACCCGCAGACCGCCGAGCGGCTGTTCCCCAGCAAAACTCTCTATGTGCTGGCTCTCCTCTTCGTGGCCATCGGGCTGATCAACAGCATGCCGTCTATCCCCGGATGGGAGGACATGTGGCGCAGTTTCACAGGCATTGAAAAGCTGAAAGTCCGCGCCTTCCCGACCGAATGGTTCTATCCGTTTGCCTTCTTTCTGATGATGGCCATCGTTACGTTGAAGCACTCGATGTGGCGCGCCTGGGCTGGCACGTCTCGCGCCTGGCTGGGCCGCTTCATGGATGTGGCACTTGTGGTGGCCGCAGCCACCATTTCCCTGACCTATCTGATTGAAATCGACTCGGTCTGTCTGATCGACGCTTTCACCGGGGAACGCGCGCGTATCATGGCCGAGACGCTTGAGGCCGAGATTGCTTTTGCCGAAACCTTGGGCCTGCCCGCGCCTGATACGGTCGAGGACCCCAAATGCGTCGCCACCACCGGCGTATGGCTGGTTGCGATCATGGGGCTGTCGATCCTGATTTTCCTTGCATACAACATCAGGGTCTGGGGGCTTCCGCTGGTCGCCATTTCGATACTCGTGGCCCTCTACACCATCGGCACCGTGCTGGTCTGGTATTTTCACGGACCCAACGACATCAACAAATACCTCATGACCAAGTTGGGCGGGGAGCCGCGGACCTTTCTTGACGGCGTCCCGAATGTGCATGACGCGCTGGTGAACAACTCGGCCGGCATTCTGGGGCGGTTCATGAATGTCATCATGAATATCGTTTTCCCCTACATCATTCTTGGTGCCCTGTTCGGCAAGTCTGCGGGTGGGCAGACGCTGATCAAGCTCGCCTTCCGATGGACCCGCAAGCTGCGTGGCGGCCCCGCCCATGCCGCCATTGTCAGCTCTGCCATGTTTGGCACGATCACGGGCGGGCCTGTGGTCAACGTGCTCTCGACGGGTGTTCTGACCATCCCGATGATGATCAAGCGCGGTTTTTCGAAGGTCTTCGCAGGCGGGATGGAGGCGGCGGCCTCGTCGGGTGGCTCTATCATGCCACCGGTGATGGGGGTGGCGGCCTTCATCCTCGCAGCTATGACCGGGGTGCCTTACCGTGATGTCATCATCGCCGCGACCCTGCCCGCCATTGCCTATTTCATCTGCCTGTTTCTCAGCGCGTCCTTTCAGTCGCGCAAACAGGGGATTGAGGCGATTGGCACCCTGACCGATGACATGCATATCACCAAGACCGATATCCTGCACCTGGCCCAGATCTTCCTGCCAATCCTGCTGATCCTGATATTGCTGCTGACGCCCAAGGATCTGGTCGGCTGCGGCCCCTTGGCCTGGCTTTTTGGGGCGGATGCCGCGATGCAAGGTGGGCGCTGCGTGGTCAATAGCTTGCCCTGGGGGTTGCAGGTCTTCCAAAATGCCGCCGGGGATGCCGGGGCAACCGGGTGGTGGGCGGCGATCTTCGTGCTCATCTTGCTGTTTCTCGACAAGGATTTTCGCGCCCGGCCGCGCAAAATCCTCGACGCGCTTGCGGAATCCGGGATCACCATCTCGACCCTCTACCTGATGCTGCTCGCGGTCACCGTCATTGACGTCTCTCTCAACTTCACGGGGTTGTCGGACTTTGTCGCCATTGACGTGCTGAAGTTCCTGCAAGGGTTCAATGTCACCGGCAGCGGCTCGGTCACCTTCCAGTTCGTGGCCTTGGGCATCACCATGCTGCTGGCGGTGCTGTTGGGGATGGGGATGCCAGCGGTGCCTGCCTATCTGAACGTGGCCTTGCTGATGGGGCCATTGCTGATCGGGTTGGGCATTGCGACCTTCACGGCGCATATGTTCATCTTCTATTTCGCCATTGCCTCTGCCATCACGCCGCCCGTGGCGCTTGCCGCCTTTGCCGCCTCGACCATCACAAAGGCCGAGCCGATGGCCACAGGGTTCAGCGCCGTGCGGTCGGGCATCGTGATGTTTGTGATCCCCTTTGTCTTTGCCTTCTACCCAGAGCTGTTGCTGGTGGATCAGGCCCTGATCGATCCGACAAGCCCGGCGCGCGCGCCGCTGCCCGGCTATGAGAACGGGGTGGAGCTGGGTGTGTTGCTTTGGCTGCTGGCCCGGCTTCTGGTCGCGCTTTACCTTGTCGCAAGCGCCTTGGCTGCCTTTGACGCGCGCGCCCTGACGGCCCCCTGGATTGTCCTGCGGCTGGGGTTGGCAGTCGCGATCATGGCGCGGCCCGAGCTGCTTCACTTGTCCGCCCTTGTGGCCACTGCCGCGCTGTTGGCTGTGCACCATGCAGGCGCGCGGCGCGCCTCTACCGCCTGAGAGAGGGGCCCCATGGCAAAACGGCCCAACTTCTTGTTCATCATTACCGATCAGCAACGCGCGGATTGGCTGGGATGCTATGGTCACCCGATTCTGAAAACCCCGCATATCGACAGTATCGCCGCGCGCGGCACGCGGTTCGATAATTTTCACACCGCCTCGCCGGTCTGTATGCCAAACCGCGCGTCGCTTTTGACCGGGCGCTACCCCAGCCTGCACGGGTTGCGCTACAATGGCTGCGTTCTGCCTCAATCCGCGAACACGTTTGTCGATATACTTGCGCAAAATGGCTATGACACCGCCGCGATAGGAAAGAGCCATCTACAGCCCTTCACGGGGCAACCACCGATGGGGCGTGACGCGCCTGCGGACACGGGTGAGGCCTGGAAGACCGAGCGGCCAGAGAGCTATTGCGAAGAGCCTGCGCATTATTCCGGCACAGATCGGCATGACTTTCCAACGCCCTATTACGGCTATCAGCATGTCGACATGGTCACCCGTCACGGCGACCGCTGCGGCGGGCATTACCAGCAATGGTTTCGCCAGAATGCACCCGACCCGGCCGCTTTGCACGACCCGTCAAATGAGCTGCCGCACAGCTATACCTGCCCACAAGCCTACCGCACCCCGATCCCCGAAGAGCTTTACCCAACCGCCTATATCCGCGACCGCGCGATCGATTACCTGTCGGCGCGCAGCAAAGCGGACGCGCCTTTCTTTGCCTTTGTCAGCTTCCCAGATCCGCATCACCCGTTTAACCCGCCCGGCAAATACTGGGACATGTATGCGCCCGACGCATTTGACGTGGCATTGCCCTTCGAGGCGCATCGAAACCCGCCGCCGCCCCTGCACTGGCTTCATGACAATTGGCAAAACGGCGGCGGGCAAACCACGCCGCAAACCGCGATGATGCTGGATGCGGCGCAAATCCGGGAGGCCATGGCGCTGACGGCCGGGATGACGACCTGCGTGGATGACGCGGTTGGAGAGATCCTCGCCGCGCTCGAAGCCTCCGGTCTGGATGACGATACGGTCATCTGTTTCAACTCGGATCATGGCGACTACATGGGCGACTTCAATATGATCCTGAAGGGCGCGCTGCCCTTCCGCTCGATCACCCGCGTGCCGTTCATCTGGTCCGATCCTGACACGCGTGAGGCGCAGACAAGCGATGCGCTATGCTCGACGGTTGATCTTGCGCCGACCATTCTGGCGCGCGCAGGGCTCGCCCCGTTCAACGGCAATCAGGGGCACAACTTCCTTGAGGCGGTGCATGGCGGTGACGGGCCGCGTCGTGAGACGCTCATCGAATATAATGACGGCGGCAAGCGGCTCGGGTTTGACAGCCCAGCACGGGTGCGGGCCTTGGTGACGCCGGATTGGCGCTATACCGTCTACCACGATCAGGACTGGGGTGAGCTATACGACCTGAAGGCTGATCCGCAGGAGACCCATAACCTCTGGGACAGCCCCGACCACAGCGAGATCCGCGCGCATCTGTCAGAGCGGCTGACCCATCACCTCATCGCACAGATGGATGAAAGCCCGCTCTCTGACCGTGTCGCCTAGCGCTGCCCCGTCTGGCCCGTCTGGCCCGTCACGCAAACGCGATATCGACCGAACCAAAAGAGCCGAAATCAGCATGGATATCCGTGCCTGATGGGCATTCAACCGGACGGATAAAGCTTCCCGACAGAATGATCTGGCCGGGCTCAATGCTTTGACCGTATTGCGCCATGCGGCGGGCCAGCCAGACGACGCTTTCGACCGGGTCGTTCAGAACGCCTGCGCCAAGGCCGGTTTCTTCAACCTCACCATTGCGCGACGTGATCGCGCCGACCCAGCGCAAATCGAACGCCTCTGCCGCGTGCCGCTCAGCCCCCAGGACGATGCCTGCATTGGCCGCATTGTCGCTGATCGTGTCAAATACCGTGCGCGCCATCTTGGTGTCGGGGTCCACGCGCTGGATGCGGGTATCAAGTATCTCGATTGACGGCGCCACGTAGTCCGTCGCGGCCATCACATCGCTGCGCGTCACATCCGCGCCGCCAAGCGGCGATTTCATCACAAAGGCGATTTCCGCCTCGATACGGGGCTGGACGAACCGGCCCTTGGGCACAGTCGCGCCATGCGCAAACACCATGTCATCAAACAGGATCCCGCTATCGGGGATGTCGATGTTCAACGCATATTGCATGGCCTTGGAGGTCAGCCCGATCTTCCAGCCAATGACAGTGCGCCCTTGAGCCAGCTTGGCGCGGTAGATGGCGTTCTGGATCGCATAGGCATCGTCCATGCCCATCTCGGGGTGGCGTTTGCTCAGCAGGCCAATCTGCACGCCTGTCTCTTCCGCGCGCAGCAGATCAGCGGCGGCTTGGGCATGATCTTCGGGGGTCATGGCCGTTCATCCTCCACCGTGTTGCGCAAAGTGCCGATGCCGGTGACCTCAACCTCGACCACGTCGCCGGGTCTGAGATATTGCGGCGGATCAAGCCGCGCGCCCGAGCCTGTGGGCGTGCCGGTGACGATGATGTCGCCCGGCTGCAGCGCCATGAAGGTCGAGATATATTCAATCTCGCGTCGAATAGGGTGTATCATGCGGCTGAGCACGTCATCTTGCCGGACCTCACCGTTCACGCGCGTGATGATGCGGGCGTCATCAAGTTGCGCTGCCTGCGTGAACGGCACCAACCACGGGCCAATGGCACCAGAGCTGTCCCAGTTCTTGCCCTGCGTGACGTTGAATTTCGCATGGCGGACCCAATCGCGGATCGTGCCCTCGTTGCAGATGGTCAGCGCGGCGATATGGTCGTAAGCATCCGCCTGCGCGATACGCCGCCCTGCCTTACCGATGACAATCGCAACCTCGCCCTCATAGTCCAGCTTGTCGCTTTCCGGCGGGCGGATCAGCGGGCGGTCATGCCCGGTGAACCCGCTGGCAAAGCGGGGAAAGAGCGACATGTATTTGGGCTGCTCTGACCCGTCTTTATATTCTGCGTTGCGGTCAGGGAAATTGACGCCGACGCAGAGGATACGGCGGGCATTTGGCAGCACCATTTCATACTCGAAATCCGCGTGGGTGACGGCCATCCCTTTGGCCTTATCCGCCAAGGTGCCAAGCCCGCCTGCTTGCACAACGTCAAGAAGCGTAGGCCACTGCGGGAACGCCGCAGTCAAGGCGATCATCCCGTCCTTTGTGGCGGCGCCGTAATGGCTCTCCCCCCCGCTCGTATAGGTCGCAAATTTCATCTGATGGCCTCCCAGACCTCTTGAACGACCGTGCCTACGGCCAGCACATCGTCGCGTGTTGTATCGAACTGGCCCACTTGGACACGGATGATTTTGCGGCCCTCAAAGGCCCCTTGCGTCAGGTAAATCCGCCCGTCATCGTTGATGGCATCGACCAGCCGCTGCTGCGCCCCATCATCGCCGGGACAGCGGAAGGAAAACAGGCTGAGGATCGGTTCGGTTGTGATTTCGAAACCGTCTAACCCACGGATCTGCTCACAAAGCGCCTCGGCCCAGACGACATGGTTGCGGATGCGCTGTTGCAACCCTTCTAGGCCATAGGACCGGATCAAAAACCACAGCTTCAGCGCCCGGAACCTGCGGCCCAATGGAATGGTCCATTCCGAGTAATTCGTCACCACATCCGCGGTGGTCTTGAGGTATTCAGGCTCGATCTTCAGCGTGTTGAGCTGCGGCGTTGCATCGCGCAGAAACTGGATCGAGCAATCGAACTGTGCGCCCAGCCATTTATGCGGGTTGAACACGATAGAGTCGTATGCGTCCACGCCTTGCCAGAACGCATCGCGGTATTCAGGGCAGATCATCGCAGAGCCTGCCCAAGCGGCGTCGAGATGCGTGTAGAGGTCATGCGCCTTGGCGACCCGGGCAATGGCCTCTAAATCATCGGAGCCGCCAACACCCGTGCCGCCCGTGATCGCGATGATGCCGGCCGGGATATGCCCCGCCTCTCTATCGGCGCGGATCGCGGCGTCCAAAGCTGCGGCGTCCAGACCAAATCGCGGCCCCTGGCCCGCAAGCTTTACGAGATTGGCCTGGCCGACCCCGGCGACCCAGCAGGCGCGGTCAATGGAGGAATGCACCTGATCGGAGCAATAGATGCGCAGCGCCCCTTTGCCCGCCAGCCCGTCGCGATTGCCAGTGTAGCCCGTCGCCCGCTCCCGCATAGTCAGGACCGCCGACAGCGTCGCCGAAGAGGCGCTGTCCTGGATCACCCCTGTAAACCCATCCGCCAACCCAAGCGCCTGCCGCATCCAGTCGACCATCCGTCCCTCAAGCTCGGTAGCGGCGGGCGAGGTTTGCCACAGCATGCATTGCGCGGCGACGGTGTTGACCAGCTGTTCGGCCAGCATGGATGGCGGGGCGGCATTGGCGGGGAAGTAGGCGAAGAACCTGGGATGCTGCCAATGGGTCATGCCCGGCAGGATGATGTCTTCGAAATCCTTGAGGATTTGAGCCATCTCCTCGGGTTTTGCGGGCGGGGCATCGGGCAGTTGCGCGGCAGTGTCACCCGGTCTGGTTTGGGCGCGCACGGGTCTGCTGCGGAGTTCCTTGTGATAGGAGGCCCCCCAATCTGCGAGTTGCTTGCTCCACTGTGCGAACGCGTCCCAATCCATTGCCGTCCCCTATGGTGCGATGATCGGACTGGCCTGAATGTCCGAGTCCTTCGTCTTCACGCCTACGAAGGTCGTGCCGTGTTTGAACCAGCTTTCAGGCGCCGCCGCCCCCCACAGCGTCTGGCGCTGCGGGTCTTTCAGATCCCATTTGATCGGCTCAAGGTCGGGGTCGACGGTTTGATAATCCGAGCAATAAATCTCGATCCGGTGGCCGTCAGGGTCGAGGATGTAAAGGAAAAACGCGTTGGAAATGCCGTGCCGCCCCGGGCCACGTTCGATATTGCTGACATAGCCCGTCGTCGCCATCAGATCGAGCAGGTCAATAATGTTAAGCGGCGTCGGCACCCAGAACGCTACATGATGCAGGCGCGGCCCGGTGCCATTGGTGAACGCCATATCATGCACCCCGCCCTTGCGGTGCATCCACGCGGCCCACAGCTTCTTGCTGTCCTCATCTTCGGTATATTCCGTCACGCGGAAGCCGAAATCCGAATAGAATGCCACCGACGCATCAACATCGTGGCTGAAACAGTTGAAATGGTCGATCCGCAGCGGCTTGACCCCACGGTAGAGCGCATATTTCTGATGGATCGGCTCCAACCGGTCCATCTTGTGGTAGAATTCCAGCGGGATGCCCATGTTGTCAGCGGTCAGAAGCGTCTTGCCCTGATAGGGCCGGTCCACCCATTGGGTCGGGCGGCCTTTGGCTTTGAAATACGCCTCCGCCCGGTCGAGGTCGTCCTCGTCGAAGGTCTTGAACCCCATGACCTCCACCGTGCCCGGTTGGTCCGATTTTTGCAGGATCACACAATGATGCCCGCGCTCTTCCATGGCGCGCAGATAGATGTGGCTGTCGCTTTCATCTGTGACCTGAAGGCCGAGTATTTCCGTATAGAACGTCCTGGAAACCGCCAAGTCCTGGACGTTGAGGCAGACATGGCTGAGGCGGATCGTGTTGAAATCCGGGTAGAGGTTGGGTGCGGGGACAGGCATTCCAGCGGTCCTTATTGTTAATGCGCTATCGCTTCGCTACTTGAGCGCGCCAAGTTTGGTGATCTTGTGCTGACCGGTCGCGAAGCCGATATGCTTTTGTTCCATGTAGAATTCAAAAGACCAGTCGCCGCCATCACGCCCGATGCCGCTGGCTTTGACGCCACCAAAGGGGGTCGGCAGATGGCGGACATTTTCGGAATTCACCCAGATCATGCCCGCCTCCAGCTTGTCGGTGAAGCGGAGGGCGCGGGTCAGGTCATTGGTCCAGACATAGCCTGTCAGGCCGTAGGCGGTGTCGTTGGCTATCTCCAGCGCCTCCTCCTCGGTCGAGAACGGGATCGAAGTCAGGACGGGGCCAAAAATCTCTTCCTGCGCGATGCGCATCTTGTTGGTGGCGCGCGTGAAAAGCGTGGGGCGGACGAAATAGCCTTCATTGCCGAGCGCTTCACCACCCGCAGCAATCGTCGCACCGTCCTGCTTGGCGATGTCGAAGTAGCTTGTGACCTTCTTGAAGTGCTCTTCTGAAACCAGCGGCCCCACCTCTGTCTTTGGGTCCAGCGGGTGACCCACACGGATGTTGTTGACCCGCTCGATCAGCTTTGCCTCGAATTCTTCCCGGACCGTGTCTTGGATCAACAGCCGAGAGGAAGATGTGCAGCGTTCCCCATTTATCGAGTAGATCATGAAGATCGCCGCATCCAAAGCCCGATCAAGATCGGCATCGTCAAACACGATAACCGGGTTCTTGCCGCCCAACTCAAGATGGTTGCGCTTCAGCGTATCTGCCCCCTGCTTGGTGATCAGACTGCCGGTGCGACTTTCGCCGACAAAGGCAATCGCCTTGATCCTGGGATGTTCGCACAGCGCTTTGCCCGCGCCCTCGCCAAAGCCATTGACAGTGTTGAGCACCCCGGGCGGCAGGCCCGCCTCTCCCGCGATCTCGACCAAGAGGCGCGCGGTCAGGGGCGAGGCTTCGGCGGGTTTGTGCACCACCGTGCAGCCTGCGGCCAAAGCAGGCGCGATCTTCCAGGTGGACAGCATGAAGGGCGTGTTCCACGGCGTGATGACCCCCACGGGACCAATGGGCACGCGGGTGGTGATGTTCATCAAGGTCGGAGATTTCAGGTGCTGCCCGTCACGCGCCTGCACGACCTGATCGGCAAAATAGCGGAAGTTTTCCGCCCCGCGCAGCGCGGCCTTGGACATGAATTTGTAGGCCTGCCCGGTGTCCCAGCATTCGCAAAGGGCGATTTCCTCGGCCCGCGCTTCGATCCCTTCCGCGATGCGGATGAGGGTTTTCCTGCGCTCGGTTGCCGGCATGTCGCGCCAGGCCGCGAAAGCGTCATGAGCCGCGTTTGCAGCCGCGTCGATGTCAGCCGCAGCGCCCTGCGCCACCGTGCAGATCACCGAAGCATCAACCGGTGAGATGGTCTCAAATACGCCCTCGGACCCGGCCACATCCTGACCCGCTATCCGGTTCAGGATGCCAGTGTCCCGGAACCGCCCGAGAAAGCCGTCCAGCTTGGCGATGTTATCGTCGAGTACGCTCATGCGCTGTCCTCCATATGGGCGCGGACATTTCCGAATTTGGGTGAGAGCGCCGCATCAATGTCGCGCATTTCAGCCGACAAGGCGATGGAGCGTGTTTCCATGGCGGGGGCCATGAACGCTTTCAGAACGGCGAAAATGCGGGCGATCGCATCCTGCTTGACGTCATCGGCGCGCCCCTCACGCAAGCGGATGCTCAGATCGATGAAGCCGTGCTTCGCATCACCATCGGCCATGGCAACGTGGTCCACGCAGGTCGCACGCACCCGGATGCCCGCGGTAGGAAATGTCTCGATGCCCGCCGCCGCGGCGCGAATGGCTTCACATAGCGCGCCCATATCCACGACCGTTTCGAGATTGGCCGAATAGTCGATCTGGAAATGTGGCATACTATTTCCTTAACATGTTAATTGTTGCGAAATTAAATAATTTATGATGAGCTTGTCAATAACCGATCCGGGAGGCAATTGAGGGCCCATGTCAAACGCGCTTCCGAGCACCGCCCGGTCACTGCCCATCGCCCTGATCCGCGCGCGTGAAAGCGTCATGTCCCCGATCCGGGAGATGCTGTCGGAAACCGGCATAACCGAGCAGCAATGGCGGGTCCTGCGTGTGCTGGCCGAATTCGGACGGATGGACACGAAGACCCTGGCCGACCGCTCCAGCCTCTTATTCCCCAGCTTGACGCGCATAGCGGCGACCCTGCGCGACAAAGGGCTCGTGACCCAGACCCGTGACGACGAAGACCGCCGCCGCCAGTTGATCGAGATCACGCAGAATGGCCAGAGGATCATCGACGATCACGCCGCTCAAGCCGCCAATATCGTCGCCGGTTTCAAGAACAAGCTGGGGGAGGCGGACTATGAGGCCCTCCTCGATTTGCTGGCCCGGCTGGACCCGGGCGCGTAGGGCTAGGCCGCAACCGTGCCGTCGGCGCGCCACGCGTCGAAGATCTCCAACGCGGCCTCGGCAAAGCCTGCATCATTGATGTGACAGTTCAAGCGGTGCGCTGCGACATTGTCAGGCAGGTGGGCCTCAATTTCCGCAAGGAAGGCCGCAAGCCCCTCCGGGTTATGCAAGTCGGCGCCTTCGCGATCCCACTCCCCCAGCCCCTGATCCGGCAGGATCAGCGCGGTCGGCCCCTTGGCCTTGGCCAGTTGCGTACAATGCGCACGCGCGACCATCTTGGTTTCGGCAGGCTCCAGCACGATAGATGTGATCAGCCGGTTATGGGCGTGTTTCATATGCCCCTGCCATTTGGGGTTGATCGGTTGCCAGCCCACCACGTCCACCAGGTCATAGCATCCTGGGGCGACAATCTGCGGCGTCCCGCTGATGCCTGCATTGCTCAAACGATCCGCCCCGGCCGAGACGTTCGAGCCGTGCACATGATTGCCCAGCTCTTGCGTACAGAAATCAAACACACAGGCAAAGGCCCCCTGGCCGGCCAGGCTTTCGAAGGCCCGCCCGCCCATGCCGGTGGCGTGGAACACCGCAACCTCGAACCCGCGCTCTTCCAAGGCGGGTTTCAGCGGGATGACATATTTCAGCGCTGATGTGCCCAGCGACATCATCCCGATCAGAGGCTTGTCGGGGTTGGGGGCCTCCACCGCCCGCGCCGCGCCCAAAACGGCGCCAGCGGCCTGAGACAGCGACGCTTTGCAGACCGAGTTCAACCCATAAAGGCCGCCAGCCCAGAGGATCATTTGGGTGTCTGCCGCCAGCCGCTCCGCCGGGATCAGTGGCGAGAATGAAACCGTTGAGACGATATATTTTGGCACGCCCAGCGGCAAAGCCGAGGCCACATCCAACGCCAGATCGGTGCCCATGGAGCCGCCCAGCGCGATCATCCCGTCAAACTTGCCCTCAGCATATAGGCGCGCGGCCAGCAGGCTTGCACCGGTTGCCATGATCTGCATGGCGTGGTTTTCGTCGCCGCAATCGATGGCCGCCTGATTGGAGCTGCCGCCCTCCTCAGCCACATCATGCTTGGAATAATCCGCCGGCTGCGTCGGATCGCCAAGCACGGACACGTCCATGGTCACGACCCGACCGCCCTGATCACGGATCACGCCCGCCAGATAGCCAAGCTCGTCATCCTTGGTGTCATAGGTCCCGATGACCAGAATGGTCTTGGCGTCACTCATAGCTTGATCCACGCGGTTTTGAGGTTCACGTATTTTTCGATGGCATGCAGTGACTTGTCAGAGCCGTTGCCAGACTGGCCCACGCCGCCCAGTGGCACTGTGTTATCGGCGCCGCCATAGATGTTGATATGCATCACCCCGGTGCGCACCCCGCGCACCATCCGGTGCGCGCGCCCCAGATTGGCCGTCCAGGCGGCACCGGAAAGACCGTAGACGGTAGCATTGGCCAGCGATATCGCGTCTTGCTCTGTCTCAAACGGGGTCACGGCCAGGACGGGGCCGAAGACCTCTTTCTGGGCCAATGTCGCATCGCGGGTCACACCCGTCACAATCGTGGGTGCCATGTAATAGCCGCCGGTCTCTTCCAAAAGACGTGCGCCGCCTGTGACGACCTGTCCGCCCTCGGCTGTGGCCGTTTCGACGAACCCGAGATTGGCCTTCAGTTGTGCCTCAGAATTCACGGCGCCTATCTGGGTGTCGACCTTCAACGGGTCGCCCACGCGCATCGCCTCAGAAGCTTTGGCGACGGCGGCCACGAATTCATCATGGATCGCGGCCTCCACCAGCAGCCGCGCGCCCGCAATGCAAACCTGACCGGAATTGCGAAAGATGCCAGCGGCCGCGACTTTGGCGGCCTCGTCAAGATTGGGCGCGTCCGCGAACACGATGTTCGGGGATTTGCCGCCCAGCTCCAGATAGACCCGCTTCATGTTTGAACGGGCGGAATATTCCATCAGCCGCCTGCCCGTCGCGCCCGACCCGGTGAAGACCAGCACATCGACATCCATGGACAGCCCCATCGCCTCCCCCACGACGCGGCCCTCGCCGGTCACTGCATTCAAGACACCGGGCGGCAGCCCCGCCTCCAGAGCCAGCTCTGCCATGCGCATAAGCGACAGAGAGGCGGTTTCGGGGGGTTTCACAACCACTGAATTGCCCATCGCCAAGGCGGGCCCAAGCTTCCATGCCCCGATCATCATCGGAAAGTTCCAGGGGATAATTGCGCCGACAACGCCGACAGGTTCCTTATGGATCATGCCCAGAATGTCGTTCGGGGTGGCCGCGATCTCGCCATAGAGCTTGTCCAGCGCCTCGGCATAGTAGCGGATTGTTCCGGCGGCTGAGCCAGGTTCGGCTTTCAGGGCCATCCCGATCTCGGTCCCATTGTCGCGCACGCCGAGAACAGCCAGCTCGAGCGCGTTCGCCTCGATCAGATCAGCCCATTTCAACAGCACCTTTTTGCGGGCGGCGGGGGGTTGCCCGGCCCAGCGCCCGTCCTCGAAGGCTGCCCGGGCTGAGGCAATGGCCGCCTCCATATCTGTTGCGGTCCCAGCGGCAGCGGTCGTCAGGACCGTCCCGTCTATGGGTGAAATGATCTCCATCCGGCCCCCGTCGGAGGCAGGCACCGCCTTGCCGTCAATCAGGTGGTCAAAGGTGGCAACGGGTTGGGCGCGCAGGGCGTCAATCTGGGTCTGGTCCATCTGGGGCTTACCTTGTCTGGCTGTCGTGCAAATCGTGGTCTTCTTCGGGCTCATGGGCGCGCCACTCTTTCACCAGCGTGCGCAAATGCAACCCCAGGACCAAAAGAATGACGGCAAAGAGGATCGCGGCAATGGGCAGGTCCAACCATGTCCAGCGAGGTCTTGAGACGCGGAAGGGCCGAGCGCAGCATCACCGCCGATATCGCCGCCAAAGCGAGGGTGATAGGTTTGCGGTATCCCGCCCTCACCGCCAAGGCCACCGCGCATAATATGGCTGACGGCAGGTAGCCCGCATATGGGACAACCAAGGCATAACCGATGAACCAACCTGCATATTCCACTGAGGCGGTCCATAGCCAGACTTCGTCCCATCGGCCACCTCAATGGTGTCGGGGAACGGGCCGCCGTCGCCCGGCTTGTTCACAGCCGCTGTCGGCACGCCGTAGGCTTCAGAAAAGTCCGCTGCGATCATCCGCGTCAGCACGTCTCTTCCCCCCTAACTTGGTTCATTTAATGAACCGGTGTTGCAGAAAAAGATTGTCTTGTTAAGCATATGGTGTCAAACTCTTTCTGTACTGCCCCGACAAGAGGCCACGAATGTCGTCTGCCGCGAAAGCCCTCGGATTGCTGCCCCATTTTTCGATTGCCCGACCCGAGATCGGCCTGTCGCAGCTGTGCAGGATCGCCGGTCGGGATAAGGCGACGACCTACAGACACCTCCAGGCGCTTGAAACTGCGGGATTTATTGAACAGAACCCTCAGACACGGCAGTATCGGCTGGGCCCGGCCTTGATGCAGCTGGCGCAGGTGCGCGAGGCTACCGTGCCGCGCAAGGCCGGGGCAAAGCCCGCGCTTGCAGCACTTGCAAATGCCACGGGCGAGACTGCCCATGTCACGGTGCTATCCGGGCTGACGCTTTACGGCCTGTGCGAGTGCGAATCCCCGCTTCACGGGATCCGCGCTGTGATCGATCTGAACACCTTCCCACTACATGCCACGGCATCTGGCCTCTGCGCGCTTGCCTTTGGACCGGACGCGCTGTTTGACACGGCACTCGCGTCACTTGAGCCTTTCACCGCCGCCACCCTCAGCGACCCGTATGAGCTTGCCGCTTTGGTCAAGAGCATCCGCGCCACAGGGTTTGCCCATGCGGCGCGCAGTTATGAAGATGAAATTCAGGGGCTATCCGCGCCGATTTTCGACCATTCCGGGCATCTGGCAGGGACCGTTGCTGTGGCCAGCGTGGCCTCCCGGTTCACGCCCGAGCTTGCGCAGACCATCAAGTCTGAACTGGCCATCGCCGCGCGCGCGATCACCCGCAACTGGGGCGGCACCCTCCCCGAACAGATCGAGGGGGCCTGGGCCCGCACCCTCACCATCCCGACCGAATTGGAACGCAGCTCATGAAAGACTCGAACTTTCTAAAGGAACACAACGCCCGGCTGATGTGGCACCCCATGACCTCCCCGCAAGACAGCGTGGACAACCCCCCAAAGATCATCACCGGTGCTGATGGCGTATCGATTGTCGATATTGACGGGCACCGGGTCGTGGATGGGGTTGGCGGGCTTTGGAATGTGAACCTTGGATATTCCTGCCAGCCGGTAAAGGACGCGATCACACAGCAGCTGGGCGCGCTGCCGTATTATTCGACCTTCCGCGGCACGACCAATGATGTCTCGATTGAGCTCTCCTACGAGCTCAGCGAGTTCTTTGCGCCGGACGGCCTCAGCCGGGCTTTCTTCACCTCCGGCGGGTCAGACAGTGTCGAGACCTCGCTGCGGCTGGCGCGGCAGTATCACAAGCTGCGGGGCGAGGCGGGGCGGACAAAATTTCTGAGCCTCAAGAAGGGCTACCATGGCACCCATATCGGCGGTGCCTCCGTCAACGGCAACGCAAATTTCCGCAACGCCTATGAACCGCTTCTGCCGGGATGTTTCCACATCCCCGCCCCCTACACCTATCGCAACCCGTTCAATGAAGCGGACCCGGAACGGCTTGCGCAGCTTTGCCTGCAGGCGTTGGAGGATGAGATCGCCTTTCAGGGAGCCAACACCATCTCCGCGATGATTATGGAGCCGATCCTTGGCGCAGGCGGGGTGATCCCGCCCCATCCTTCTTTCGCGCCCGCCGTGCAAGAGATCTGCAACCGCAACGGTATCCTGCTGATCACCGATGAGGTCATCACGGCTTACGGGCGCACCGGCGCATGGTCCGGGGCACGGCTATGGGGCCTCCAGCCCGATATGATGGCGACGGCCAAAGCCATCACCAACGGCTATTTCCCCTTTGGTGCCGTGATGCTGGGCGCCCGGATGGTCGAGGTGTTTGAAAACAACCCCGAGGCGAAGATTGGTCACGGATACACCTATTCCGGCCACCCTGTCGGGGCCGCCGCAGCACTTGCCTGCCTGGCAGAAACGAAACGTCTCAACGTGATCGAGAATGCCGCAGCCCGAGGCACGCAGCTATATGACGGGTGTAAGGCCTTGATGAAAAAGCACGACATTATTGGCGATGTGCGCGGGGGCTACGGGCTGATGACGGCCATAGAAATGGTCAGCGATCGCGCGACCAAGACGCCGATCGACGGGGCGACGGGCACGAGGGTGCAAGAGATCGCATACCAGCACGGCGCCATGGTGCGCGTGTCCGGGCCCAATCTCATCCTGTCGCCGCCGCTCGTCTTGTCTGAGGCTGATGCCACCGCAATCCTGACCGCGCTCGACGCCGGTTTCGCGGCCGCCTGACCCGCCGCCCCCTGGCGGCTTGGCGCAGATGGGCCAATCGCCCGGGCCATGAGACGGAAAGGCCCCACCAGCAGTGCGATTGACAGACCAGGATGGCATGACGGTCGTTTGTAGGCATACCCGAGGCTGCACCCGGCCAGGTGACAATCTCAAAAATCGCTTTAACGTCATGGTGACACAATGTGCATGGAGGCGTCTGAATGGATTTCGACCCGAAACCTTTCATCAAAGCGACAAAGCGCGAACTTGCGCAACTGTCTGATCTGAAGACGTCCTTCACCCGATGCCGCGACAGCGTGCTGCGCGATGTCGAGGCCATCAGGGCCGATGCTGATGCCGGGCGTATGGTCATCCCGGAAATCGCCTATCATCAGATCGCCAGCGATGACGTTGAGGCGGCGACGCGCCAGCAGGTGCGGGCACGCGGCTGCGTGATTGTGCGCAATGTGTTCGACCGGGCGCAGGCCGATGACTGGAACGCCGAACTTGGCACCTATATCGCGCAGAACGACTACTTTGCCAAAGCCAAAGAGAAAGCCGGCATCGACACATATTTCAGCGCCCTAGATGATGCCAAGCCCCAAATATTCGGGCTCTACTGGTCCCGTCCCCAGGTGATGGCGCGGCAGGCCGAAAGCATGGCGCTGACCAAGAGGTTTCTCAACAGGCTATACGATGTCACGGCCCCGACAGGCCAGGAATTCGACCCTGACCATGATTTCACCTATGCCGACCGCACACGGCGGCGCGCGCCGGGGGACACGAGCTTGGGCCTGTCACCACATATGGATAGCGGGTCATATGAGCGTTGGTGCGATCCGGCCTATAAGGCGATCTACCGGTCGATCTATGAGGGTGATTTTGACCGCTACGACCCTTGGAAAGCCGCTTTCCGCACGCAGACGCGGGAGTTCCCGTCTCCGGCGGTCTGCTCCATGTTTCGGACCTTCCAGGGATGGACCGCGCTTACCACCCAAGGGCCCGGCGACGGGACGCTGAGCCTTTTGCCCGTGGCCAATTCAATCGGCTACATGCTGCTGCGCGCCTTGCAAAGCGATGTTGCCGAGGATGATCTCTGCGGGGCCTCGCCCGGCCGCGCGCTCGGCGCAAGCCCGCAATGGCATGGCGAGCTATTGGACGGCATGATCAGCATCCCTGAGGTGCGCCCGGGCGACACGGTCTGGTGGCACCCCGATATTCTGCACTCCGTCGCAAGTGAGCATGCTGGTAGCGAATATGCCAACGTCATCTATATCGGGGCCTCGCCTGTCTGCGCCAAGAACGAAGCCTATGCACGAAAGCAGGCCCATGCGTTTCTGGCCGGGCGCAGTGCCCCGGATTTTGCAGCAGAAGACTATGAGGTGGATTTCGAAGGACGGGCCACGCTTGAGGACCTGACGGAGACAGGACGCAAACAAATGTCGCTTGCCTGACGCGAGACGCGCGGGTTGAATGGGGCAAACAGATTGGGGCAGGTGTCGTTTGGAACAAAGACATGTCGGCCAGACAGGGCTGAAAATTGATGTGCTTGGGCTGGGTGGCGCGCCGCTGGGCGGGAACTTCGTTGATCTTGGCTACGGGCAGGCGGAAGAGCTGATCAAAGCCGCGAAAGCCGCAGGCATCGGCTATTTTGACACGGCACCCTGGTATGGGTTCGGGCGCTCAGAACGTGTGATGGGCGACGTCTTGCGCGGCTCGGACTATGTTCTGTCAGATAAGGTGGGCCGCTTGCTCGTGCCGGGACCGGTTGAGGACCCAGCCGCATTTGGCATGGTCAACCCACTGCCGTTTCACGTCGTCTATGACTATGGCTATGACGGGATCATGCGCGCGTTTGAAGACAATCTTCAACGCCTCGGGCTGGACCGGATCGACATATTGCTGGCCCATGATATCGGCGCATTCCAGCATGGCGATGCGAACACGGGCCATTTCGCGGATTTGGCCGAAGGCGGCTACCGCGCGATGGACGAATTGCGCCGGTCGGGGCAGATCAAAGCGATTGGGCTGGGTGTGAACGAGAACCAGGTCTGTCTTGATGCGTTGGGCATCGGCGATTGGGACGTATTCTTGCTGGCAGGCCGCTACACATTGCTGGAGCAGACAGCGCTGGATGCGCTGTTTCCGGCCTGTCGCGCGGCAGGAACGTCGATTATCTGCGGCGGGCCGTTCAACTCCGGCATTTTGGTGGGACGAAACACGTGGAACTACGCCCAAGCTCCCGATGATGTGGTGCAGACCGCCCGCGCCCTGGCAGATGAGGCCGACGCTTTCGGGATCGATCTGGCGGCAGCGGCGCTGCAATTTCCGTTGGGTGATCCCCTCGTGGCCTCGGTCATCCCCGGACCGCGTGACAAGGGCGAGCTTGAACAGATCGTCTCCTGGGCCGGGGCTGAGATTCCGGCAGCGTTCTGGTCAACGCTCAAATCCAAAGGCTTGGTGCGCGAAGACGCATGCGTTCCCGGCTAGACGGCTGTAAAGCCGCCATCAATCGGCAGACACACGCCAGAAATCATGGCTGCCGCATCCGATAGCAAAAACACGATGGGCGCGGCGCAATCATGTTCTGTGGCCCAGCGATGCAGGGGCATCGCCTCAATCAGCGGGCCACCGATATCGTCGCGGCCCCAATACCATTCCGACATGGGCGTCATGACGACTGTTGGGTTGACCGCGTTGACGCGGATTTTGTGCCTTCCCAGTTCCAGCGCAGACACACGGGTCATCGCGTCCACCGCGCCTTTTGACGACGCGTAAGAGATATGACCTGCCAACCCGACAAGGGAGGCCTGGCTTGAGACATTGACAATGGCACCGCCCTGCCCGGCCTCGACCATGCCTTTGGACGCGTATTTCGTAACCAGCATCGTGCCCTTGGCGTTGATGTCGATCACCTTTTCAAAGACGGCCATGTCAGTGTCCATCGGCGTCGCGATCTCGCCACCCCAGCCGCCGCAATTGACTACCCCGTAAAGCGACAGCCCGGTCAGGGCGGATTCCACCTCTTCCTCCGATGTCAGATCAAAAGGCAGGCTCCGGCAGCCGACTTCTTTTGACAGCGCAGCCAGTTTCGCCTCATCACGGCCAGAGGCGATGACCTCCGCCCCTTCCTTGACCAACAGCCTGACCGTTTCGGACCCGATGCCGCCGGTCGCCCCTGTCACAAGGATCAGGCGTCCTTTAAGTCCAGTGTCCATAACGTTCCCTCCATGCGCCGCTGTTTGCAAACTCTACCGCATGGGCGCAGATTGTCGATCAACTCAACGGAGGTCAAACATGTCTCACCTCGCGCAGACCCTCAAGGATGCCGTCTGGCTCAACGCACCTGAGAGCTGGCAGATGCGGGAAGGTGGTCTTACGATGACCACGTCCGACAAGACCGATTTCTGGCAAAAGACGCATTACGGCTTCAGGCGCGATGATGGCCATTTCCTCGGGCGCGATGTGGCGGGTGACTTCACCGCCACGCTCACATTCGAGGCCGATTACCAGACGCTTTATGACCAAGCGGGTTTGATGATGCGGGCCGATCCCGATCATTGGTTGAAAACCGGCATCGAGCATTCGGATGGCATACCTAATGTTTCCACGGTCGTGACGCGGGGCGGCCATTCGGACTGGTCTGTTGTCGGCGTGCCGGGGCTTGGGGGCCCGCAGACCATCCGGCTTACACGGGTTGGCGGCGCGGTCATTACGCATATGCAGCGCCCTGACGGAAGGTGGGCGCTGAACCGATTGGCAAACTTCCCGGCCGATATGCCGGTGCGGGTTGGACCGATGGCCTGCTCCCCCGAACGCGCTGGCCTTGTTGTGCGGTTTTTGGACTTTCAATTAGGCCCCGCCATCGACGATCCGCTTCACGCACCCTGACTGCCGGTCTGGGCGTTTTCTTGACTGACGCAGGGCGCTGCATGCTGATTTTAGAGAGTTTTTCTGGCCAGAACGGATTTTCCACCATAGTCTGATCGGACTAACGGGTTCAAAGACTCGGTAAAATAAACATTTCTGGGAGGAATTGTTGATGTTCTGTAAACATCTGAAGGCGCTGAGCATTAGCGCTGTCGCTCTTGGTGCGATGACAACGTCCACATTTGCACAAGAGTTTGACGGGGTGACCGTCGATATTCTAACACGTCCGGGATACGTGATTGCGGGTCCGCTTGCGGAGCGCGGCAAGGACTTTGAGGCCCTGACCGGGGCAAGAATTGTGGTGACGGAAGTTCCGTTTGCCGAGATTTTCCCGAAGATCCAGAACGACTGGGCCACCGGCACCAACTCCATCGATGTGGGTGTCTTCGCAGCGGGCTGGGGCGTTGAACTGGACGCGGCAGGCCTTCTGGAAGACCTCGACCCTTACATCGCCGAAGACGACAAGATCGACTTGGATGATATCGCCCCCTATTTCCGGGAATTCGGACAGAAGGTCGGCGGCAAAACCAAGCTGCTGATGGTCGATGGCGATTTCCAGATGGTCTATTATCGCACCGACGTGCTGGAAGAAGCCGGTCTCGCGCCACCAAAAACCTGGGAAGAGTATCTTGACGTGGCCTCCAAGATTCATGGCAAGGACATGAATGGCGACGGTGAGGCAGATTACGGCTCGTGCATCTTCAAAAAGCGCAACGCGCAATCCTACTTCGCGATCCAGACCTTTGCGGCCCCAATCGTTCAGACACAGGGCACCGCGCAGGGCTTCCACTTTGACAACGCAACCATGACGCCCATCGTGAACAACGCGGGCTGGCGCAAAGCCTTTGAGCTTTACAAGGAAACCGGCAAATACGGCCCGGCAGAAGAGCTGAATCTGGATATCGGTGACACGCGCGCCTTGTTCAAGGCTGGCCGCTGCGGGTTGATCGTGGAATGGGGCGACCCAGGCACGCTGCAGCTGGAAGAAGACGCCAGCATCATCAAAGGCAAGATGTATGCGATTTCAGCCATCGGCTCGACCGAGGTGCTGGACCGTGAAACCGGAGAGCTGGTGCCTGTCACACCCGAATCCGCTCCACATGCTGTTGATGGCATAAACTACTCGCCATTCGCGGCCTTCGGCGGCTGGGCCGGTGCGGTCAACAAGAATGCCGATGAGCAGACCAAGGCCGCAGCCTATGCGTTCCTGTCTTACATGAACCAGGCCGCTCAGTCGGGTGTGGACGTGACCATCGGTGCCACGGGCTATAACCCCTACCGCATCTCGCAGCTGGCAGACACCGCCCCTTGGGTCGAAGCTGGCATGCCAGAAGCGCTTGCGGAGAACTATCTGGGTGCCATCAACGGTGCGCTGAACAACCCCAACATGTCCTCTGACATGAAGATCCCAGGGGCGCAGCAATACACCGCCGTTGTGCTGGACACCCAGCTGGCCCGCTACCTTGCCGGTGAAATCACCGTCGATGAAGCGCTCGAAAACATCGAGGAAGGCTGGGAAGAAATCACTGAGGATTTCGGTCGCGACGAGCAAATCGCGGCGCAAGCCCTCGCGCTTGGCAACTGATCTCGTCATCTGATGGCAAGTCTTGATGACATGGGCCAGCCGGGGCTTTTCCCGGCTGGCACAACCCGGCGCGAGCGCTTCGCAGAGTGGGTGGACCGGCATTCCGGCACCTTCTTCATCGCGCCATGCGTGACTCTGATCCTGATTTTCGCAATTTTCCCAACGATCTATTCTATCTTTTTTGCAGTCAGCCGTGTGCGTTTCACGCCGGATGGGCTGCAATTCCGCTATGTGGGCTTTCGCAATTTTGCAAAGCAGTTTGTCGGCAGCAGTGAGGTTCACTTCCTAGGACGCACCGACCCGGTCAGCATTTTCGGCTATGCCGTTTTTGCCATCGTCGCCGTATCCGTCCTGGTCTGGCTGTGGCGTTCGCGCAAGATCACGACCTGGGTGGGGATGCTTGGGCGCACCATTTCAGCGGCCATGGCGATTTTCCTGTCCTGGATTCTCTGCGCCTCGCTTTTGTCCGGCAACTCTATCGGGACGCTCTACACGACCCTGTTCTATGTCTTCGTGGGCTGCGCAATCCAGTTCCTGATAGGCACCGGCCTGGCCTTCCTGTGTTCGCAGCCGATCTCGGGCAAGAACTTCTTCCGCGTTATCTTCTTTGTGCCTTTGATGATCACCCCTTTGGGGATCGGCTACGCGATGCGGATGGTCGCAGATGTCACCAAAGGCCCGATGGAGCCCGTCCTGGGCCTCTTTGGATTGCAGGATTGGGTCTGGTCCGCCGATGCCTGGTCCGCGCGCTTCATGATGGTTGCCAGCGACAGCTGGCAATGGATCCCCTTCATTTTCATCTGCATGCTCGCCGCTTTCGAAAACGTCCCCAAGGATCACGTCGAAGCCGCGCAGGTGGATGGCGCGTCGAGCCTCCAGATTTTCAAAGAAATCACCTGGCCTCAAATCCTGCCCGTCGCCGTCACCGTGCTGCTGATCCGCATGATCGAGGCCTTCAAGATCGTGGACCTGCCCAACATCATGACGGGGGGCGGGCCGGGTTCGGCGACGGAGTCGATGACGCTGCATTCAATGTATATCTGGCGGGCCAATGATCTGGGCGGCTCGGCGGCCATCGCCTACTTGCTGCTGATCCTGACGGTCGTGGTCTGCGCCTCCTTCTTCAACTACGTCGTCTTGGGACAGATCAAAAAGGCCCGCGCATGAGTGACGCCTCTTCATATCGCTACAAGCTTTCAAATCGCACCTTAATGCAGCGGCTCTTCGAGGCCCCGGCCGTGGGCAAGATGTCCCCCTTTTCGAAGGTCATCGCCTATTCTCTGCTGCTGATATGGTCACTTTTCGTGCTGTTCCCGATTTACTGGGTCGTCATCACGTCTTTCAAAGATGCCGCAGCGGTCAATCAGGGGCCCTACTACCTGCCCTTCGTGGACTTCCAGCCGACGCTTGACGCGTGGCGCGTGCAGTTCACCGAAGACCCGTTTTGCAACTTTTCCGCCATCGCCCGGCAATTTGGATTGCTGGCCTATAACTCTTTCGCATTCGTCCTGTCGCCCTTTGTCGCGCTGGATCCGATGGAGCCGCAGATCTGCAAAATCTATCTGGCCTTCACCAACTCGCTGGTAATCAGCGTCTTCTCAACCGGGCTCTGCGTGATCGTGGGCGCCATGGCGGCCTATGCTTTGGCCCGCATCCAATATGCCCCCCGGTTCGGCAATATCCTTATCTTCGTGTTGCTGCTCGTCGTGGTGATCTTCGCCACGATCTATGCCGGGGCGCCTTGGTGGGCCGCGGCCAGCGTGGCGCTTGCCTTCTTCTTTTTTTTGGTGCGCGCCCTGCGCGGCTATTTCAAAACCTCCCTGAAGAATGGAGACATCCTGTTCTGGATCATCTCACAGCGCATTTTGCCGCCCATCGTCGTGGTCATCCCAATCTATGTGATGTTTCAGGCGGTGGGGCTTTTAGACACGCATCTGGCCCTGATCCTGCTTTATGCAGTGGCCAACATGCCCATTGTTGTGTGGCTGATGCATGATTTCTTCGCGGGTCTTCCGATTGAGCTGGAAGAATCCGCGCAGCTCGACGGGGCCACCAGGCCGCGCATCTTCTGGGAGATTGTTCTGCCACTGACCCGCCCCGGTCTTGCGGCAACAACGCTGTTGATCCTGGTGCTCAGCTGGAACGAATACCTGTTCGCGGTGTTCCTCGCGACGGTCAAGGTGCAGACCATGCCGATCATGGTCGCCGCCAAGAACACAGGCGAGAAAGGCATCTTCTGGTGGGAGATGTCAGCCCTGATCGTGGTGATGATCATCCCCGTTATTCTGATGTCGATCCTGTTGACACGGTTCATTTCCAAAGGCGTCTTGCTGGGCGCGGTGAAAGGTTAAGTGATGAAAGACTTCGGCGGCCAGGCATCGGTCAGATTTGAAAACGTCGAAAAGAGCTTCGGTGAGGTAAAGGTGCTGCGCGATTTCGACCTGGATGTGCAGCCGGGCGAGTTTGTCGTGCTTCTTGGTGCCTCGGGCTCGGGCAAGACAACCGCGCTGCGAATCCTGTCGGGGTTAGAAGCGCCTTCGGGCGGCCAGGTCTATATCGATGATGAAAACGTCACCGATATCCTGCCGAAATACCGCAACATCTCGATGGTTTTTCAGTCCTACGCGCTTTACCCGCATAAGACAGTCGCCGAGAATATCAGCTTCCCGCTCAAAGTCCGCGGCATGAACAAGGACGATATGGAGGCCGCAACACTGGACGCCGCGCGCCAGGTCCAGATCGAGGATTTGCTGAACCGGTTCCCGCGCGAGCTGTCAGGCGGCCAAAGACAACGCGTGGCACTTGCCCGGGCCATCATCCGCAGGCCATCCGTGTTCCTGATGGATGAGCCTTTGTCCAACCTCGACGCCAAGCTGCGGGGCCACATGCGGGCGCAGTTGAAACATATGCAAAAGTCGATGGGCATCACCACGATCTACGTCACACATGACCAGATTGAGGCGATGACCCTGGCCCACCGCGTCGCCATCCTTGAGAAAGGTGTCCTGCAGCAGCTGGCCACCCCTGCGGAGATCTATAACGATCCGGCCAATCTGTTTGTGGCGCAATTCATCGGCTCCCCCCCGATGAATGTCATACATGGCAGCTTGACCGGCAGTCAGTTCATCACCAACGGCGTGCCGGTGGAAACCACCGTAAAAGGACAGGCGGAAAAGGCGGTCATGGGCATCCGTCCAGAGGATTGTACGATTGCCCCCCCGTCCGAGGGAACGTTGAGCGGCAAGATCTTCACCAACGAGCTCATTGGCGACCACGCGCTTGTCACCGTTGATTGGGGAGAGGACCAGATCGCGGTCAAGGCCCCGAAAGACTTCACCGGCGAGCAAGGTGACGATGTCGGCGTCGTTATTCCGCGCGAACATCTCTTTGTCTTCGACGAAAGCAATGGCCAGCGGATCTGGTAGGGGCAGATGCGGATAACCCTGCATGATGCGATGTTCAGCGAGATGGAGCGCGTGTTGTGCGAGTGCGACGCCTTCTTGGTCTCCACCTTTCGCTACGCAAGCGGTGTGGCCGGGCTTCGGGTGAAGAACGTGCGCGGTGAAGCGATCCTTCTTCCTTTCCAGGGGCAGCAGATTTGGCGGGCGCGCTTTGATGGGCGCGGCTTAACCATGCGCTCCATGTTTGATGAACCAAGGCCCACACGGGTCTACCTTGAAACCTATGGGGGGTTCCTGATCCATTGCGGCTTGACGGGGCTTGGCGCACCGGGACCTCAGGACAGCCACCCCCTTCACGGTGAGCTGCCCAACGCCCCTTTCCAATCAGCATGGCTGGATGTGGATGAGCCTGAGGGCCGGCTGACCGTCGCAGGCAGCTATCAGCACACGGTCGCCTTTTCGACCAATTACCGCGCCACGATTGAAACCAGCTTTATGGCCGGCTCCGCGCTCATAGATGTGTCCGTCGAGGTTGAAAATCTCAAGCAAACGCCGATGGACCTGATGTATCTGGGACATGCGAATTTCAGGCCCGTTGATCACGGAGAGCTGCACTACACTGCGCATTATGACCCACAATCTGTGCGCGTGCGCCGCTCGATCCCATCGCATGTGACACCGAAACCGGGCTATGCAGAATTTCTCGAAGCGCTGGCCGAAGACCCGACCGCGCATCATCTGCTGAAACCCGGGCTTGGGTTTGACCCCGAGGTCGTCTTTGAAATCGACATGACCTCAGATGAAACGGGCTTCGCACATGCGCTGCAAAAACACCCGGACGGAACCGCAGACTATGTGCGCTGCCGCCCCGACCAGGCGCCGCTATGCACCCGCTGGATATGCCGCACGCCTGATCAGGACGGTTTGGGCATCGCGTTCCCGTCAACATCCGGCGTCGAAGGATACACCGCCGAGAAAGCCAAAGGCAGGGTCGTATCGGTAGATGCTGGCGACAGCTGGCGCATTGACATGCAGTTAGGGCTTTTGACGCCTGACGAGACGCAAGCGACACTCAAAATGATCGAAACACTGCGGGAGGGATAATGCGCGCGACCCAGCTTTACAGTACCGGCGACATCCGCACCGTTGATATCCCCGTTCCAACGCCCGCCTCGGGCGAGTTGCTTATAAAGGTCGAGGCCGCAGGGATTTGCGGCACGGACCGGCATCTTTACAAGGGTGAATTTCCCTCCGTGCCGCAAAAGATACTTGGGCACGAGTTTTCCGGCATCGTGGTGGAACGTGGCGACACCCAGATCGCGGAAGGGACCCGCGTGACCTGCGATCCGAATACGTGGTGTGGCACATGCGCCCAATGCTTGCGGGGCCGGGTCAATCTTTGCGCAAACAACGTCGCCACCGGCATTCACCGCGACGGCGGATTTGCAGAGTTTTGCGCCTTTCCAGCGTCCAAGGCCGTGGTGCTGCCCGCTGATCTTGATCCGCTTCATGGTGCGTTTTGCGAACCTCTCGCCTGCACGATCCATGGCATGGATCTTGGCGCGCCACAGTCAGGGGAGAAGGTGCTGATCATTGGCGGCGGGGTCATTGGCCTCTTGGCTTTGCAGCTTGCAAAGCGCGCAGGGGCGGAGGTGGCTTTGCTGACGCGCAGCGCCGAAAAACAGGGGTTGGGGTCACGCCTTGGTGCGGATCACGCGGTGGGCGATGAGACCGCGTTGCGCGCGTGTTGGCCGGAGGGCGCTGATCTTGTCGTGGAATGCGCGGGCGTCGCCGCAACGGTTGCCATGTCCCCCGCCCTTGCGCGGACCGGCGGGCGCGTCGTGATCCTTGGCGTGCTGCCGCAGGGCGAGACGGTGCCGTTTGAACCCTTTGATCTGTTGTTTCGCGAGATACAGGTGCATTTCAGCTTCCTCAATCCTTTCACGCATGCCCGCGCGGCCCAGATGGTCGCGGATGGCACGATTGTCGTGGCCCCGCTGATCAGCCGGATACTGACGCTTGAAGATGCGGCTGACGCGATCGCCTCACCGCCTTTGCCGGGCGAGGTGCGCGCCATCGTTGTGCCGCAAAACGACTAGGCCGAGATCCCGTAGAAACGCGCAGCGCAGCGCCCAAAAATCTCGTCTTGATCCTCTTGCGAGAGATCTGCGGTCAGCCCCCGCGCCATCTGCCACCAATCGACATATTCCAACCGCTTTCGGGCAACAGGCCAATCGCTGCCCCACATGACCCGCTTTGCCCCGAAGGCCTCAATCACATGGTCTGTGTAAGGTTTCAGCGTCTGGACTGACCAGTCATCATCCGCTTCGGTCACGAGGCCGGAGAACTTGCAACAGGCGTACGTATCCTCGGCAAGCTGCCGCATCCCATCTGCCCAGAGCTGAAACTGCGCCTCCGAGCGAACCCGAATTTGCGGCTTCATGCAGTGATCAATCACGGCCCTCAGATCAGGGTAGCGCGTCAGCAACCTGTGAAAATGCGACAAGTGGCGCGGGAACCCCAGGCAATCGAAGGTCAAATCCAAGTCGATCAGCGCCTGATAGGCCCATTGAATGTCGGGGCGCAGCATCCAGTCATCATCGGGCAGGTTCTGTATCATCGGGCGGACCCCTGCGAATTTCGAGTGGCGGGCCAACCGTTCCAGCACGGCAAGCGCGCCCGGGTCCTCGAAATCGATCCAGCCGACCACTTTGGCCACCCAAGGGCAGCCCTCGGCAAGACCGAGAAGATACTCGGTCTCGTAGACGCTCGGCGCCGCTTGGACGAGAACGGTCTGCGCCACCCCGGCCTCCGCCAAGGCAGGTTGTAAATCCGACGGGCCATAGACCCGCGACAAGACAGGATCATCCGCAGGCATCCAGCCATAGTCCCCGCGTGCCGGATTCCAGAAGTGGTGATGCGCGTCTATGTAAGTCAAACCGGAGCCCTCCCATGCGTTTTCGCATCATGCTCAAGGCTTCGGGGCCCCGGCGCAAGACAATTGATCTTTTGGGACTGCGGTTCCTGTGCTTTAGTCCACGCATATCCAAAGGGGGCTCACAGTATGAAATTGGCGCGCATGAACCGGCTGTTTGGAACATCTGGGCGGTGTTTTGACGTTGCCATTGACCACGGCATGTTCAATGAGCCCGGGTTCCTTGGCGGCATCGAAAACATGCAAAAGGCGGTCTCCATCGTGGCCGATGCCGCGCCGGATGCCATTCAGCTGACACCGGGAACGGCACCGCTGCTGCAATCCATTCCGGGCAAGACCCGGCCTGCCTTGGTGCTGCGGACCGACATTGCCAATGTCTACGGCAACCCCCTGCCCCGAAACCTGTTTTCGGTGATGATCGAGGATGCCGCCGAACAGGGCGTGATGCTGGACGCGGCCTGCGTGGTCGTGAACCTGCTGATGCTGCCCGACCAACCCGAAGTTCATGAAGCCTGCATCAACAATATCAACCGCTTGAAGCGGGCCTGCGACGCAACGGGTATGCCGCTGATGGTGGAGCCTTTGGTCATGCAGGACAACGCGAAAGCGGGCGGCTACATGGTCGATGGGGATATCGACAAAATCCTGGCGCTGGTGCGTCAGGCGGTGGAGCTGGGCGCTGATATTATCAAGGGCGACCCTTGCGACAGGGTCGAGGAGTACCACCGCGTGATCGAGATCGCGCAAGACATCCCCGTGCTGGTCAGGGGCGGCGGCAAGGTCCCGGACGCGGAAATTCTACAACGGACCGCGGATCTGATGGCGCAAGGGGCCAATGGCATCGTCTATGGCCGCAACGTGATCCACCATGCCGATCCTGCCGGAATGACCAAAGCGCTGATGGCGGTGGTGCATCACGACAGCTCGGTCGAGGACGCGTTGGGCATGATTGCATGACGCGTACCGTCAAATTCGGGGTGATTGGCTGCGGGCTGATGGGGCGTGAATTCGCCTCCTCCGCCGCACGCTGGCTGCACCTTGAGGGCACGCGCGCCCGGCCAGAGATTGTTGCCGTATGCGATCTGAACCCAGCGCTGACATCTTGGTTTACAGATCACGTACCCACGGTCACGCAGGTGACCGAGGACTATCGCGCGCTCTTGGCCAACCCGGATGTGGAGGCGGTCTATTGCGCCGTGCCGCACAATCTGCATCACACCATCTACCCCGAGATCCTGGCCGCCGGAAAACACCTGCTAGGGGAAAAACCATTTGGAATAGATGCCGAGGCGAATGCCGCGATACAAGCCGCCATCGACGCCCATCCCAATTGCCTCGTGCGGTGTTCGTCAGAGATGCCATTTTTCCCAGGCGCGCAAAAGGTGATCAACCTGGTGCGCGGCGGCGATCTTGGCGACATTATCGAAGTGGAGGCCGCCTTTCTGCATTCCTCCGACCTCAACCCCGACAAGCCCATCAATTGGAAGCGCATGGTGGATGTGAACGGAGCCTATGGCTGCATGGGCGATCTGGGCATGCATGTGCTGCATATTCCACTACGCCTCGGCTGGCGGCCGTCATCGGTCTCGGCCTCGCTGGTCAATCGGTTTCCGACCCGGCCCGACGGAAAAGGCGGCACGGTCCCTTGCGAGACCTGGGACAATGCAACGATCACCGGACGGGTCGATGACGACAAAGGAGGCTTCCCGCTGGTTATGAAAACCTGGCGGATCGCGCCGGGACATTCCAACACCTGGAGCATCCGCGTTCTGGGCACCCGCAAAAGCGCCTATTTTTCGACCAAGAACCCGCGCCAGTGGCAGTTCATGGACTATGACGGCGGCGCGCAGATCTGGCAGGTTGAGGATCTGGGGTTTCAGACCCTGTTCCCCGCGATCACTGGCGGCATTTTCGAGTTCGGGTTCCCCGACGCGTTGCAGCAGATGTGGGCCGCATTTGTTGACGAATTGGCAGGCGGGGACGCCAATGGATTTGGCTGCGTTACCCCTGCGGAGGCGGGGGCCCATCACGCCATTCTGACTGCCGCCCTGAAGGCTGGAACCTCGCACACCGTTCAGAGCGTGGCCTATTAGCATGACACAGCGGTCCGGGGTGATCTGCGCGGGTAACTGGATCGTTGACCTTGTCCATGACATTGACCGCTGGCCAAACGAAAGCGAGCTGGTTCGGATCGGCCAGCAGACGCGTGGCATGGGTGGCGGCGCGGCGAATGTCGTCTCTGCCCTAGCACGCCTGCAGACAGGCCTGCCGCTTTATCCCATGGGCGCGGTTGGGGATGATGAGCATGGGGCCTTCATATTTGAGGAATGCCGAAAGCTTGACCTGCCGACCTCCGGGCTGCGGACCAAGACGGGCATCGCCACGGCGCACACGCATGTCATGTCGGTGGCAGGGCAAAGCCGCACATTCTTCTATCAAGGCGGGGCCAATGATGCGCTGAGCATCGATGATTTTCCCCAAGGGACCTTTGCGGACACGCAGGCGCGGATGTTCTACCTCGGCTACATCACCTTGTTGGGCGAACTGGACGAGATGACGGCAGGCGGCGCGACCAACGCCACTAAAGTCCTCGACCGCGCGCAGCAAGCGGGGCTGATCACTTGCGTGGACCTCGTCTCGATACACCACGGCAGGTTTCGCGAGATCGTCGCCGCTGCGGCGCCCTCGGTGGATTATCTGATCGCAAATGAGATTGAGGCAGCGCTTGCCAGTGGGCAAGACAGCTCCGGGGCGGATCCTGACTTGATGGCATTGGGGCAATCCCTGCTTGACCTGGGGGTTCAAAAGGCCGTTGTTCTGCACAGCGTTGAGACCGTCATCTGGCTCGGCGCTGACGGGACCAGGCAGAGCTACGATATCACGCCCCTTGCCCCGGACGAGATTGCGAGCAACCTTGGCGCCGGCGACGCTTTTTGTGCAGGCCTTCTTTATGGGCTGCACGAAGGCATGGCACCGGACCGGGCCGTTGCGATTGCCATTGCCACTGCGCGTGCCTCGCTCAAAGGTCTGACAGCAACCTGCGCCATCCCACCTTTGGATCAGCTGCAGGTCGGGAAGTAGCTCAGACGCTTTCTCGGTTGTCTGAAAACGCTTAGCGCACCCGGTCAGCTGTCAAGCGCCAGAAGTTGTCTGTTTGACCGGCCCAGCCGCAATGCGAGATTTCGGGCGATGAGGCGATGGAATTGGGCTGCAAGCTTTGGGTCGCTTTGCTCAAGCGCGTCCAGCTGCGCGCTGTCCATATGGACCAGCTCAGAGGTTTCTGTCGCAACAATCGCCGCTGACCGCTTCGCTCCGGTATAATATGCCATCTCTCCCACAACCACGCCCGGCAGGAATGTGGCAAGCACAACCCTATTGCTGGCATCCTCTCCAGCAATGGCCTGGAGGCGTCCGGACAAAAGCACATAGATATCGCGCGATTGCGATGCCTCGGCGATGACCACGTCACCCTGTTGATAGATCGTCGTCTTGGTCATTGCCTTCACTTGGGCACCTTGCAAAAACGCTGCGAGGTCACTGGCAAACCTGTCGCCCAGCGCCGTATCGCGCGCATCTTCAGAGATGACGATATCCTCGATCTCGCTCAGGCACGCGTCCAGCGTCTGTCCGACCTGCGCCTCAGGGTCCATTTGGTGCAGCGCGGTCTTGTGAAGCTGGGTCAACCCCGACAGCACCAGCGCAACATTTGCGGCATCACAATCGTCTTGAATGCGTTGCAGAACTTGCTGCGTTGAGACGTCGAAACCCGGCACGTTCTTGAAATCCAGCACGAGCCAGCGGAGCTTCGGTTCTTCTGACAGCAAGGCTTGCACCTTCGAGCGCAGCGCATGCGAAGAGCCGAAGAAAATGAAGGTCGAAAGCTCAAGTATCTTGGCGCAGCCTTTGGCGCGCTCCAGGACAAGCAGGTCGGAGGCAGGTCGCTCCACCCGTGAGCGGCGCGTCGAAAGGTCGCTCTCTGTCCGCACGATGTTCAGGCGGCTGTATTCGACATTAAAGATCGCCGAGCATAGCAGCAGACCAAGCGCAATTGCTGGCAGAAACCCGAATATGACGGCGCATAAGGGGATCGCGAGAACAATGAGATAGTCGATGCGCTTGAGCCGGTTCCGTTCCAGCCATACCCATGAATAAAGCAGGTCCAGCCCAAGGTATGCGATGACAGAAGCGAAAAAGGCGATGGGCAGCAGATTGAGCACCCCGCCGCCAAACAGAAACAGCAGCGCGCATCCTCCCGCCGCACTCAGCCCAGCCAATGCCCCTTGAAGGCCCAGACGATGGGCAAGGAGCGTCTCCCCCACCACATGGTAGCCAGGGATGCCCCCAACGAGACCGCTCAGGATATTGGCAAGCCCTGCACCCCGCGCCTCGGTGTTCAGATCAAGGTCCCGCTTCAGCTCCAACTCAAGACCCGAGGCATTCAAGGTCATGCCAATCAGGGCCGACACTGCCGTTGTCAGGATGAGCGGTGCGCTCGACAGAACGGTCGGCCAATCCGCACGCAAAAGAAGCAGCGGATCTACAGATTGCACGAAGCCCCCTGACTGGAATGGACCAAGCAACAGCGCGTCTGACCGCAACTCCGCCATGTCAAACCCCAGTACCGCATAAAGCGCGTAAAGCCCCAGCAAGACGGCGATCAGCGAGCACGGCATCACGAAAGTACCCGACAGAACCCGCGTCGCAATACAAATGAAAAGCGCCATGCCCAGCGCCGGACCCCATCTGACAAAACTCACTGGGTTGAGGAAGGCGGAAAGACCGTCTGCACCAGCGTCGCCCAGCGTGAGCTCTAACCCACCCCGCAATAACAGCAGGCCCGTCGTTGCCAAAAACCCTGCCAAGACGGGATAGGGAAAGAACCGTGTCATATGGGCCAATCGGAACCTGCCAAGGACGACGGCCAAAAGGCCCGTTGTGACCGAAGTCACCGCGACCAAACTGGCCACGGTCGCAAACAGGGCGCCAGGCGACAGGGTTTGCTGCGTTGCAATCCCCGCAGCCCCGCTGGCGATCAGGATCGCCGGGACGTCCTGCGGCCCCAGAATGGAGCCCCTGAACGACAACGTCACCGCCCCCGTCAAAGCGATGACAAACGCCCCGAGCAGCGTGAAGGCAATCCCCTGATCGAGGAAGGCGGCAAGCTCCCCTCGGTACAGGATTGCCGCGAAAGAAATAGCAAATGCGGCAGCCACCAAGGCCGTAAAGAAGACACTGAGGAGGAGCTGCAGAGTAGACTTCAATTCAAGGTATTCCTATTTGCGCGGCGCTTAATTTTCTGCAAGTGCCGCAAGTGGTCCGCCTTTCTGTATGGCGGTCTCTACCAACTGTTCTGCGGCACGCCGCATCATCTCGGTATCGCAGTCGGTGATGGAAAACCCGGTGGGAATGCGCG
>CAYLVP010000005.1:57208-71985 GCA_964387155.1 uncultured Rhodobacterales bacterium
AGGCTGCAAGGTTGCGAAATCCGCTGTCAGACAATTCGCCTGGTGCGGCCCTGTTTGAGCTTGGGTGCACTGCTTTTTTCGGTGCACGGCCAAATAGGCTGCGGGCAATCCACCCGCAGAGACGCTTGACACATGCGTGACCTTGTCAACCAGCCCTCTTGCCTCCAGTGTGGCGACGCCAGACGCCGCGAAAAGCAGGACCGCGACCACGGCAACAGCAAGGAAAGACAGCTTGCGCCCAATCGTCTGCAATGCGCTATGCCCCCCGGGTGGTTTGACAGCGCGCACGGTGTCACCAAAATCGCAATGCGGCAAGGGCCGAAAATCCCGGTCTACAAGCGGCCCTTATCTTGGTTTTGACCCAAACCGTCGAACAGGCGCTCATTTAGCAGTCACCTCTTATCCTCCCTTCCTTGGGGAAGACGGCCGCGCTGCTGATCTCATCGCGCGCGACGATTAACGGACATTGAAGTTTGGATCTCGTTTTTCCAGGAATGCGGCCATGCCTTCGCGTTGCGATGGAAGGCCGTATAGCGCGTGATAGGTCTGTCGTTCATATCGCACGCCTGCGTCCAGTGTGGTTTGCTCTGCCATGTTGATACAGGCCCGCGCCATTTGCGTCATGTCGCGGGCATAGCTGGCAATGGTCTGGGCAATCTCGTGAGACGTTTTTTCGAGCTCCTCGGCAGGCACGACGCGGCTGACCAGCCCCATTTGCAGCGCTTCGGCAGCGTCGATCATGCGCCCTGTCAAGATCATGTCCATCGCACGCGCCCGTCCAATAACACGGGTGAGGCGTTGGGTGCCGCCGATGCCGGGGATGCAGCCGATCTTGATCTCGGGCTGACCAAATTTTGCCTTGTCAGATGCAATGATGATGTCACACATCATCGCGACCTCACATCCGCCACCCAATGCGTATCCGCCGACAGCCGCGACTTTTGGAAGGCGGAGCGCCGCGAAACGATCCCAGTCGGCAAAGACATCCCCTGCCTGCATGCTCGCGTAGTCCTGTATGGCCAGCTCGTTGATATCTGCGCCCGCGGCAAAAGCACGGCCCTTGCCGGACAAGACCAGACAGCCGATCTGGGGGTCGGCATCGAACGCTGTGGCGGCATGCAGCGTGTCCTGCATGGTTTGCATATTCAGTGCATTCAGCGCGTCGGGCCGGTTAAAGCGGATATGAGCAACCCGGCCAGTGACGTCGGTTTCAATGGTCTCATACATCTCAACTGTCCCAGATTGCGCCATAGGCGGGGATGCCCTGGACTTCCATGTCGTAGACGACCTTGCGCGTCAGCTTTTGGTTCGCGATGACGATCACGGCCTCTGCCCCGGTCTCCTGGACAGCCTGTAAAGCCAAAGCGGACAAATTGGGTTTGCCATCCTTGTCCGTGTCCCAGATCAGCGGGCTGTCGGTATGGGCTTCGATTTCATCGATCAGCGCATCCCCGTAGGTTTTGCGCGGGCTGCGCGTGGACCAAATCAACCGGTTTGGTACGTCCTTGGCAAAAAGATGAGGCAGGATCGGGCCGATCCCTGATCCTGTGCCAACATAGACGACGCGCTTGAACAGCACCTCAATCCGGGCAACGCCGCTGGTGGTGATGCCTTTGACCCAGACTCTTGACGGCGGGTTATCCACAAACCGACCGGTCCAGTCTCCGGCGCGCGAGATTGTCAAACGGTATCCATTTTCTTGGGGTGACGGGATATTGGCGAAGGAATGGTATTCGCCAAAAGGCGTCAGGCTGATCGCATTCGAGCTGCCCGGAAAGGGGGTATCACCGTAGTTGAACCGTACCAGAACCGCATGGTCGGAGGGTTTTTCCACCTCAATATCAACCCGCTTCAGGGTAAGCCAAGGCGACAGGATCGACAGGGTAATCAGGCAAAGCATCCAGAACGCAGGCGTCTGGATCAGAACATCCTCGACATCGGATGTCAGCGAAACTGTTTGCGCCCAAAACAACCCCAAGACGGTCCAGCCGACAAACCGGTGCACTTTCTCGAATGTGTTGTGAAACTGCGCCCGGATCGGCCCAATCGCAGTGAGGATCATCAGGCTCATCAAGATGACCATCGCGACGCTCAAGCCAAGGGTCAGGTCAGAGGGCAACGCAGCGCCCTGCAGGCGATTGGCGGCCATGGCAAACAGGAGGAACCCGAACCAGATTGTCCCCGCAACGGTCCCCCCCGAATGAAGCCCGCCAAGATGGAACACTTTTCCCGCGCCCCATCGGATCCACAGCGGCCAGGTCGTGGGGATGCGTGTTGCCAGCCAGAACAAGAAATTGATGACACGCTGCTGGCGGATCAGGATACCAACTGAAAGATTGATCAGCGCCATATCCGCGATTGGGCCAAGGGCATACCCACTGCCGCCCACCCAAAGCCCGTTCTGCCATCCAATGATGAAGGCGCTGATGTTCAAGACGGCGACGATAAGCGCAAGTCGGCGGTACTCCATCAAAGACGGGTGCCGTGTGATCCGTCGCCAAGTGATCTTGGGTGTGTCGAAATTTGTGGCTTCACTGGTCATTTTGCTGTCTCCGCGCAGGAGTTTGCAAAATGCTGTTTGGCTATGTCCGACAACCGGCGTTTGTCCAGCTTGCCACGCGGCGTGCGGGGCAGTTCTTCCATCGGCAGGATCAAGGCAGGTGCGCAATAGTAAGGTAACTTTCGTCTGACCTGGCTGGCTGCGCTGTCCGCGCAGGCCGTGGCAGGCGTGATGAAGCTGACAAGCGTATGGTCATCGTATTTGAGCGTCACTGCCTGTTTGCAACATGATGACGCCTCAAGCGCGTTGCTGACACCATCAAGCTCGACCCGAAACCCCCGGATTTTTACCAGATCGTCGACACGGCCAAAATGTTCCAATTCACCTTCGGGGGTCCAGCGGCCCAAATCACGGGTGCGGAACATCATATGGCCGGGCCGGAAGGGATCAGGGCGGTATCTTTCGGACGTAAGTGCGGCATTGCCCAGATATCCGGCGCTGACACACGCGCCACCTGCCCACATTTCGCCTTTCTCGCCAATAGGCAGCGGACATAACGCGTCATCCAGGATGTAGACCGTGTTGTTCGGGGTGGGGCGGCCGATCGACAGATAGGGTTTGTTCGGGTGATGCGGCTCTGCGGTGTTGATGATTGTTGTTTCTGTTGGCCCGCAAGAATTGAAGAACGTGCAAAATGCACCCCATGTATCTGCGAGCGGCCGGGGACATGGCTCTCCGGCAACGGCGGCCACTTTGACATTTGTACACCGGCTGGCATCCAGCGAATTCAGGATCGACGGTGTGGCGATCAACACATCAACCTTTTCAGCCGTTTCCTGAATAGATTTCCCCCGGATGACCAAGGTTGCCCCGTTTGCCAAGGCCCCCAAGGTTTCCCATGCAGCCATATCAAAGGCGATTGAAAGGATCTGCCCGACACGCAGCCCCGGTGCCATCCCCAGATCTCCGGGGGCCGTTAGCAAGATGTTTGCCAGGTTCGCATGGGTCACTTGAACACCATTCGGCACGCCGGTCGTCCCGGAGGTAAACAAGATCATCGCAACATCTGTTGGGCGCGCCGGGGATGCGGGAAGCGCGACGCAAGGTTCTTCGCTGCGCAGGAAGCCATCAATTTCAATGACGATTTGGTCGTCACTGACGGGGACATCTTCCACCATTTCAGTCAGGGTCAGGATGACCTTGGCCCGTGTGGCATTTGCGATATGGCGCAGCGTTTCAGTCGGTGCCACGCCCACATGTTGGGGAACATAAGTCGCCCCCAGTTTCATGATCGCAGTGATCCCAACGATCATTTCCAAGGATCGACGCAGAAAAAGGCAAACGGCGTCACCCCGGCGAATGCCTTTTGCCTCTAAAGCAGCAGCAAGCCGATCAGATGCCTGATCAAGTTCACCATAGCTCAAGGCCTGCCCCTGCGCTTCGGCGGCAATGGCATCTGGTTGGGCCCGCATTTGAAACTGCAAGGCGGCGGCGATTGTCATGAACCGCGGTGCCACTTTTGGACCCCACCCAAAGGTGGTGAACTGGTCACGATCTCTCTCAGACAGAGCCGCAAGAGGGTCTGCAAAATCTGGATGTACTCGAGAATTTTCGCACGATTGTTGCCTCTTGTGCACCGCATTGATGGCGAGAGATTGCATGGCGTCGTCCTTTCATGAAATCGACCGGTTGCTAAAAATGGGAAATTTGCCCATTTTCAAGACACGACTACTTGTTGTGCATCTCACGGTGAAATCAAAATCTGTTGATAATAGTTTGCAGACCTTTAACGCGGGCTAAGACGATCCTACTCAGATAGACGCAAAGCCAATCGAGGCTCCCAACGATGACGAAACAAACAGACCGTTTTGAAGCAGCGCTGGCAGCACTGCTGGGACCCTTGGCAAAGGCCATGATTGCGTATGGGGTAACGATCCGAACCGCGAATGAGTCGATGAAGAAAGCCTTGTTGAAAGCAGCGTTGGAGACCTCTGACACGGATCTAAGCGACAGCCGCGCCAGTCTGATGACCGGCATTCACCGCAAGGATATCAAGCGGTTACGCAATTTGGACACCGATAGCACCTTGCGTCAATCTGCGAATGTTGCTGCGCTGGTTATCGGCCATTGGGCGACCGACCCCGACTTTCAGGGGCAAACCGGTGCCCCGCTTAACCTGCCACGCAGCGGCACGGAATCAGCCCCCGGTTTTGACGATGTCGTGCGAAAAGCACGTGTTGATATGGCACCTGGCACTGTCTTGCGGGCGCTCTTGGATCAGGAGATCGTCACCCCTTTGAAGGATGGAACCTACCGGTTGATGACGCATGCTTTTGTGCCGAAAGCAGGCAGCGCAGAGCAAGTCGCGGCCTATGAAGCAACCTTGTCCGCGCATCTGATGGCTGCCACGCATAACCTTTTGTCAAAAGACGGTGAGGATCGGCATTTTGACCGTGCGGTGCGTTTCACGCATCTCTCCGAGGCATCCGTGAAGACGTTAACCGAGTTTGCGGACCGCAAGGCGCAAGAGCTGTTGCAAGAGATCAACGCGATGGCGCGCGATATGCAAAACGCCGACCAAGGCGGTGAAACAGGCGGGAAATTCATAGCAGGTGCTTACACTCTGCCAACCCGGCCGGAGCCCAAGAATGACTAAGATGAAGATACCCCACATTCTTGCTTTTCTTGCCGTGCTGCTTCTAACCCCTCCGATACATGCTGAGGATGATGAGAAGGAAGGCGGCATTATCGGCACGGGCATTGTCGGGACCGTAACGCATCTGGGCAGTATCCACGTCAATGGGCAGCATATCCAGATCGACAGGTCCCAAAAAGTCGCCGACGCCATCGGATCACTGAACGCTGGCGATCTACAACCTGGCCACACGGTTGCGGTCACTGTCCGCCCAGAAGGCGATCACTGGCGCGCCTCAAAGATCCGTCAGATTTTTCCTTTGGTCGGCCCTGTGGAAACGGTCGATGAAACGACGATCAAAGTGCTTGGCACACGGGTTTTGCTTGATGCGTCGCTGCTACGGCCAGCCGCAGGTGATTGGGTTGCCGTGAGCGGATTGTGGCAGGGCAAGGATATCAAGGCCTCGCGGTTGGATCTCGTCCCCGAAGCTCTGCGTCAGGCGCGCATCGGCGGAACCTATTTCGCGCCCGACGCGAATGGGAAGCTCATAATCGGAAACACTGCAATTTCAGGCATCACTGCCACACATCTTGAGCCTGGAGACCTCGTGCGGGCGTTTGGAGCCCCCTCAGACGGCGGCCTAGAAGCGGTGCGGCTTGAACGTCATTTATTTGGCGATGAGGTCCGGCTTGTCCAGATCGAAGGGCATTTGTCCGAACCCGATCCATCTGGTCTGTATACGGTTCTTGGCAGCGGCATGATTGCCTATACAGAACAGCCAGACATGATCGATGTCCAAACCCCGGTTATCCTTTGCAATACGGATCCGCGGTTCGTGGTCCAGAATTTCAGCGCCGACGACGCGAAGGACATACAACATTTGTCGGATCGATTGGACTGCACACCGTTTTAATCCGTACTTTTGTCTAACGTCACTGCCTTCTTCTGCAAAGCCGGAGGATGGGCAGTGTTTCATCGGGCCCCATCGTTCTCAAACCCATTGTAGGCCCCGAGTTCAAGACAATTGAGGAGGCTCGGCGGCGCTTGCGTGAGCGCGTTATGAAGGGCGATTTTCGGATGGATGGCTACGAGGGCCGGATACTTAGGGTTCTCAATCCTGAAGAGAATTTCACCTAACTGGAACGTCTAATTTCCGCTCTTGCGGCGTACAGTCGTGCCGGGAATAAGATGAAAGCCAATATCACGACAGGGTTCGACGGGCTCTCCGGTGAGGCGCGCCAGCATGACCTCCGCAGCCGCCTGGCCCAACTTTAAGTGTGGAACATGCATTGAGGTCATGCGCTTGGGAAGGACAGATGCAATAGGCAAGTCGCCCCATCCGGCAATCCCAATATCATCGGGAACGGCAAGTCCTTTGGACAGGCAGTACTGCAACCCGCCGAAGGCCATCGCGTCGTTTTGAAAAAAGATGCACTCGATGTTCTTTGACGCAGCGAGCAGCTGCTCGCTTCCGTAAAAGCCGGTGTAATAATTTGCGGTGTCATGCAGGCACAACTGTTTGGCGACATGTCCCCCACCGCCCTCAACGGCTTTGGTAAAGCCATCCAGACGGGTGGCGGCGGCGTTGGCCGTATCATGCGACGTCCCGACATAGCCCAAAGCAGTATATCCACAGCCGATCAAATAGCGGCCCATATCAAAGCCGCTGTCGAAATGATTGATGCCGACACTTGTATCCAACGGGCTTGAGTTCAGATCCCAAATCTCGATGATCGGAATGTTCGCAGCCTTCAACATCTCACTCGCGCGCGGTGAATGGTATCGACCCGTCAGGATGAGACCTGCCGGCTGCCAGGACAAAACTGTCTTGATCCATTCTTCTTCCGCTTCTTGCGTGTGCTGTGTCAGACCCAGCACGGTCTGATGGCCGAAGCTGCCCAGCTTGCGATCAATCCCTTCCAGCACCTGCGCGAAAACTTCGTTGCCGAGATCTGGGATAGAAACGCCAACAAAGGTAGATGTCGTGTCGCCTGCAAAAACCGTCGCAAGCCGATTCGGCAGATAGCCCAATTCATCGACTTTCTGCATCACCAGATCTTTGGTCGCGTCAGAATATCCGCCGTCACCGCGCAAGACACGGCTCGCCGTCATCTTGGAGACACCGGCGGCCTGGGCCACCTCAGACAGGCTTATCTTCTTAATCTTGCTTACTTTTCCGTTCCTTCAGTCGCGTTTACGTTACGGGTAACTTAAACTCTTGACAGATGCGTCTTCCAAATCAAAGCTAGCGGAACGTTACGGGTAACGCAAATCCCGTACACTGGGAGGCGCAATGTCACACAGCCTGCAATCAGGTCTGTTTTTCGATGGAATCGACAAACATTTCGGCGGCACTTACGCGCTGAAGGGTGTGTCGCTTTCTGTCGCCAGAGGCGAAATCGTCGCCTTGCTCGGCGAGAATGGGGCGGGCAAATCAACCCTCATCAAAGTGTTGGGCGGCATCCATGCCGCAGACGAGGGCCAAGTGCTGATCGACGGGGTCCCCTATCAGCACCGGCCCGCCGGATTTGGCGAACGCCAGAAGGTCGCCTTCATCCACCAGGACCTCGGCTTGATCGAATGGATGACCGTGGCCGAGAATATCGCGCTCGCCCTCGGCTTTTCCAAAAAGAACGGTTTGATCAAATGGGCCGACGTCGAACGCTTTGCGAAAGATGCTTTGGCGAAGGTCGAATGCGAGTTCGAGCCGACCACGCGCGTCGAACATCTCAGCCGCACCGAAAAGTCACTGGTTGCCATTGCGCGCGCCTTGGCAGTGGATTCCGAATTTCTCGTTCTTGACGAGCCCACTGCGTCCTTACCTGCAGACGAAGTCGAACGGCTCTTCCGGGCGATCCGCCCGCTCCGCGATCAGGGCGTCGGCATGATCTATGTCAGTCACCGTCTCGACGAGATCTTTCAGATTGCAGACCGAGTTGCCGTTCTGCGTGACGGCGTCCTCGTTGGAGTGCGCAACATTGAACACACGACACCGGAAGAGCTGGTCCAGAAGATCGTCGGGCGGAAAACACGTGACACGGTCAAACAATCCGAAGAGCTGGGCGACGAAATCCTGAAGCTGCACAGGTTTGAAGCAGGCGACGTCGCACCGCTCGACTTCACCCTTCGACAGAACGAAATCGTTGGCCTTGTCGGGTTACGCGGCGCGGGGCATGAAGCGATTTCACGTGCGCTGTTCGGCCTGATCGACTTCCGGGGGGGCATCACGCTCACCGGGGCGACACCGGACCTGTCGACCCCGCAACGCGCGATGGCGGCTGGTATCGGATTGGTTGCCAAAGATCGGACCGAAGAATCCGTGGCGATGAGCCTCTCGATACGCGAAAACATCTTTCTCAATCCCGAAGGCTTCGGGCGCAAGCTGTTCGACCTGCTGTCGCCAAAGACAGAAAGCGATCAGGCGGCAATCATAGGGGCAGAAACCGCCTTGTCGCCCAACGATCCTGGCCTCGCCATCGAGGCGCTGTCAGGCGGCAATCAGCAGAAGGTGGTGATGGGCCGCTGGTTGGCGACCAAACGCACACTCCTCATCTGCGAAGACCCGACGGCAGGCGTCGATGTCGGTGCAAAAGCCGAGATCTATGCCCTGATGAACCGAGCCCTGTCGGATGGCATAGGCATCCTCGTCGTCTCCACCGATTTCGAAGAGATCGCCGCGATTTGCCATCGCGCCATCGTGTTCAGCCAAGGTGCCGTCGTTGACGAACTGACCGGCACGCGACTGACAACCGAGAACCTGATCCAGGCGGCCTCTGCCGGGAATATGAAGAACAGAAAGGACGGGCCTCATGCAGTCGCTTGAAAGCAGCGCGCTTGAACCCACAAAGGCAGACCTGAAGGGATTGTCATTCGGCAAACGTGTCATGCGGTTTCTCCCGGTTTACGGGCTCGTGATTCTGACGATCCTTCTGATCGTTTTGTTCTCAATCCTTCTGCCCAATACGTTTCCGACCATGCTCAACCTGCGGGCCATCGTCAGCGACAAGGCGATCATCGCACTTCTGTCGCTCGGGGCGATGATCCCGATGGCCGCCGGTCGGATCGATCTGACCGTCGGCTATGGCATCGTGCTTTGGCACATTCTTGCGATCAGTTTGCAAACCATGTTTGGCATGCCCTGGCCCTTGGCGGTGATGCTGGTGCTGATCCTTGGCGCAGTCAGCGGCTTCCTGAACGGATTGCTGGTCGAAGTGGCCAAGATCGACAGCTTCATCGCAACGCTCGGCACCGGCACTGTGCTCTATGCCCTTGCGCTCTGGCACACAGGCGGTCGGCAAATGGTTGGTGTGCTGCCGGATGGGTTTTATGGGCTGTCGATAACCTTTGTCTTCGGCCTGCCGATCACCGGCTATTACCTTCTGGCGATCACTTTGGTGATGTGGGTCGTCCTCGAATACACGCCCATCGGGCGCTACCTTTACGCCATTGGCGCCAACCAGCGTGCCGCGCAACTCAATGGCATTCCCACACGCAAATACGTGATCGGTGCCTTTGTGGCATCGGGCACGATGACCGCGCTGGCGGGTGTGCTTCTCGCGGCGAAACTTCGGATTGGGCAGGCAAGCGTGGGGCTGGAGTTCCTATTGCCAGCGCTCGTCGGCGCGTTCCTTGGGTCCACAACAATCAAGCCGGGCCGCGTCAACGTTTGGGGCACCATTGTTGGCGTCGCCATTCTCGCCGTGGGCATCTCGGGCATTCAACAATTTGGCGGCTCTTTCTGGGTCGAGCCGCTCTTCAACGGGGTAACACTGCTAATTGCCATAGGCATCGCAGGTTATGCGCAGCGTCGCAAAGGTGCAGCTCGGCGCTGAACACATTCATTGCAAAGGGAGGAAACTATGCAAAAGAGACACTTTATCGGGGCGCTTCTGGCGACATCCGCATTGATCGCAACACCCGTTCTCGCGGCCGAATGGGACGGCCCCATAACCGGACCTGCTGCGGCTGAGGGCAAGTCGATCGTCGTCGTTGCAGGCGACTTGAAGAATGGCGGTATTCTTGGGGTGACCAACGGGGTCGAAGAAGCCTCCGCAAAGATCGGCTGGGACGTGCGGGTGTTGGATGGCGCCGGTTCAATCCAGGGTCGGACAGCGGCCATTGGTCAGGCGCTCGCCCTGCAACCGGACGGGATCATCATCAATGGGTTTGACGCGGTCGAACAGCAAGCCGCGCTGGAGGGCGTGGTCGCCGCCAGCATCCCTATGGTGGCCTGGCACTCCGGCCCAAAGATCGGCTGTGATGCGCCCGGCGGTATCTTCGCCAACGTCTCGACCGACGCGATGACGGTCTCGGAGGTCGCTGCCGAATGGGCGCTGGATGACGGCGGCAAAGAGATCGGCGTCGTGATCTTCACCGACAGCACATATCAGATCGCCATCGACAAAGCCGACCGGTTGAAGGAAACGGTTGAGGCGGCGGGCGGCAAAGTGCTGGAATATGTCGACACGCCGATTGCTGACACCTCCACCCGGATGGGGCCGCTCACCACGTCGCTTTTGCAGAAATACGGAGAGAGCTGGACCCACGCCCTGGCCATCAACGATCTTTACTTTGACTTTATGGGGCCGTCGCTGGCCGCGGCCGGACTGTCGCCCGATCAGGGACCAAAGGCCGGCTCTGCCGGTGATGGGTCCGAGGCGGCTTTTCAGCGCATCCGGTCAAACGGCTATCAGTCGATCACAGTGGCCGAGCCGCTGAACCTGCAAGGCTGGCAGTTGGTCGACGAGTTGAACCGCGCCGTTCAAGGCGAGGCCTGCTCTGGCTATGTGACCTCGCCTGCCCTGGTGACGGCAGACGGGCTTGAAAAGCTGGGCGACAGCAACGCCTTCGATCCCGATATCCCCTACCGCGAAACCTATGCGGATATATGGGGCAAGTAGTCCTCCCATGGGCCCCGCGCGGTGTCTGCCGCCGGGGCCCACTTTTTTCGATGTGTTGCGTCGTACGCCAGCCCTGTCGCCAAAGAAGGAGGCTTTGAATGAGCGAACCACTCGTAAAGATGCGCGGCATCACCAAACGCTTCGGCGGGGTCGTTGCCCTACAGAACGTTGATCTCGAAGCCTATGCAGGTGAGGTGCTGGCGATTGTCGGAGACAATGGTGCGGGCAAATCCACGCTGATCAAGGTGCTGACCGGGGTCTACCAGCCGACGGAAGGCAAGATCTTTCTCGACGGCGACCCGATCGAGTTTTCCAACCACGCCGATGCGGCAAAGGCGGGCATCGACGCTGTCTACCAAACGCTCGCGCTTGCCGATCATCTTGACCCCGCGGCCAACATGTTCCTGGGCAACGAGCTGACCAAGAAGGTCTTTGGCTTCACGGTCCTCGACAACAAGAAAATGCGATCCGAGACCGAGCGCGTCTTGCTTGAACGCTTGGGCGTGCGTCTGAGATCGCTCGACGCTACAACCGACAGCCTGTCTGGCGGACAACGTCAGGCCGTGGCGATTGCCCGCGCTGTGTACCACGAAGGGCTGCGCGTGTTGGTCATGGACGAACCGACTGCGGCCCTCGGGCCCCAAGAAACCGCTCGGACATTGAAACTGATCAAGACCCTGAAAGAGCAAGGGCTGGCCGTCATCCTGATCAGTCACTCGCTTGATGACGTCTTCGAGGTGTCCGACCGCGTGCATGTGCAACGCCGGGGTCAACGTGTCGGCGTGGTCATGACCGAGGCAAGCTCGACCCAAGAGGTGCTTGGCATGATTGTCGGCGCGAAGGAGGACGCTGCATGACCACCGCAGTTGCAACGACCGAAAGCATGCCGCTGTCAGAACGGCTGGAACCTTACATGGCTATCATCGCGCCCATGGCGATGATCGCTGCGATCTTCATGTTCATGGCCGTGGCGTCGCCCGACCGGTTTTACCGCATCAGCAACCTTGAGCTGATCTTGCAGGACGCGGCGCTTTACATGCCGATGGCCATGGCGATGACCTTTGTCATTACACAGCGGGGGATTGACCTATCGGTCGGCTCGGTTGCGGTGTTGTCGGCCATTATCATGGCCTTCCTGGTCAAACAGTTCGGCTTCTCCATCTATGTGGGTATCCCGATTGCACTGACCATCGGCGCGCTGCTGGGGCTGATCAACGGGCTTGTGATCACCCGTTTCAACGTCCCCGATCTGATCGGCACGCTGGCTATGGACCTGGTTTATAAGGGGCTGGCGCTTTTGCTGGCGAAAGGTCTGGTGCTGGCCCGTTTCCCCGAGGTGCTGACCGAGATGGGGCGCGGCCAGACGCCGTTCTTCATCCCGACCCCAGCGGTGATCGGCATGCTGACCATGGTAGCGGGCTATTTCATCCTGCAGCGCACACATTTCGGCCGCTACACGGTCGCCATCGGGTCGAGCCCGGAATCGGCGGAGCTGACGGGCATCGGCGTCAAGCGTCACAAGGTCTATGCCTATGTGATGTGCGGGGCCTGCGCGGCGCTTGCAGGGCTCATGCTCACTGGCAAACAAAACGCGATCCAGGCGACAATGGCGCCTTTCTTCAACCTGCATGTCATTGCGGCGGTTGTTGTGGGGGGTACATCGCTTTTTGGGGGGCGGGCCTCGATCATCGGGTCCTTCTCGGGTGTGCTCTTGCTGGCGATGATGCTGAACGCGCTGGTAACACTACGGATCGAGTTCTTCTGGCAACCCGTCGCCTCGGGCTTCGTGATCATCAGCTCGGTGGCGCTTTACGCATGGATCCAGAAAAAAGACAGGGACGGGGCTGGCGGATGGTTTGCGGATCTCAAGACATCCGAAGGCCAGAAATTGCTGCGCTTCTCCGCTCTACTGATTGGCGCTCTGATTGCCCTTCTGGCAATCGGCGGCATCTTCGCCGGGGATACCGCACCAAGCGGTTGATCCGGACACCGCGGGGTGGCCGAGCCGGGAGTGCAGTCCCGCCTCGGCCGATGGCCCCGCTCTCATTGCAAAGGGAGGAACCAAGATGAGATTTTTAGCAACTACAGCCCTCGTGGCAACCGCGATGACAGGGGCGGCATTCGCCGATGGACACTCTACGCTACCATTGAAGGAGCTGCCGGACATCGCGGATCGCGAGTACTGGGTACCCGAAGAGGTCAATGCCGAAGGCAAGCTGGAGGCGATGCAGGCCGTCGTTGGCTCAGAGGCAGTCAAATTCTCAGGCGCGCAGGACGCACCCATCCAGATCGCATTGATCTATCCGTCATCGGATACGTCGGATTTCTGGGCACGCAACTATCTGGCCATGACCAAACGTCTGGATGAACTCGGCATCCAGTACGAAACCACCGAATTCGCGTCGCGCCAGATTGAGCACTCGTTGCAAACGACCTATGCCAATCAGGTGGTGCAGGATGCGGACCTCTATGACTATGTGATTTTTGGCCCTTCGGAGCTGGCGATCCAAGCCGACAACATCAACAAGCTCTCTGGCAACGACGACCTGACCACCTATGTTTGGGCGTTCCACACGCCATTGAAAGACCTGGAACACCAACCTGCGGCTTGGTTCGACTTCTCTTCTGCCGCAGGGGCGCTGACCATGTGTGACTACATGATTGGCCGTCTGGGCGAAGGTGTCACGATGGCGATGAACCGCGGTATTCCGGGCATCACCGACAACCAGCGTTCGGGTGATTTCAAAGCCTGCGTCGAAGAAAAAGCCGGATGGACGACCGTTTACGAGCATTACGGCGAGTATCAGCGCGAAGGCGGATTTGCGGGCACGTCACTGATCCTGCAATCCTATCCTGAAGCCAAGATAATTCATAACGCCAACACTGCGATGGCGATGGGCTCGGTCGAGGCACAGGTCGCCGTAGGCAAAGAGAAAGAGATCTTTTCCACGGGTTGGGGCGGTACCGGTCTCGAACTCGAAGCCATTCGTCGTGGAGAGTTGGACGCCACTCCAATGCGTATGGGCGACGATGTTGGCGCCGCGACAGCCGAGGCCATCAAGGCCGACCTCGAGGGGCGCGCGGACGAGCTGCCGTTCGTCTTCCTCGGGCGGATTACCGTAGCGCATGACCAAATGAGCGCGGATGAAATCGACGCCCTTGAACAAGAAGCATTCCGGTTTTCCGGTGTGGGCGCATTGAAACGATAGAAAGCGTACGATGGGTGCGAAAAAGTTCTGCTGGGAAAGCAGAAGTTACGCCGGCAGGACATTGCCCCCATCTGAGCAACCTTCACAAAGGGAGCGTCCACCGATCGGGTGGGCGCTCCAGGCTTTTAGGGCGGAGACTGACCCTGAGCTATCTTTTTGGCAAAGAGACACGGAAGACGCCGTATTGAGTAGGAACAGGTGTTGCGACGTAAGCGCCGGTTTTTCGGTCCTGAAAACAACCTGAGTTCTGCACATGCGTCATTCCTACCTTGCACCTGCAGTGAATGACCGCTTCCTGCACATTCTGTGGAAAAACAACGTGTTGCGAGTGCAGAAAGAGGGGCGTTGAACTGAGCGCGAGCACCTTTCTGATCAGGCTTTGCGGGTTTGCCGCGGTGTAGCAAAGATCTTGGGCTTGGGCCGTGTGGCCCCGCGGGGCAGAGGTGGTCGGCCAGCGCAAGGATGTCCCCCGCGCTGGCCGCGCAAGACAGCCCTAGCTATGCGCGCCCGCGGCGATCAGGCGGGAGGTGATG
>CAYLVP010000006.1:0-35105 GCA_964387155.1 uncultured Rhodobacterales bacterium
GTTATCATTTTTTGTGGGGTGTTTTTTTGCTGTTGGGGGTGGCCGCGGCCGGCGGCCCCGCGACGGGGGGGCGGCTCTGCCCCCCCAGACCCCTCCGGAGTAGTTTCAATCAAATGGAGGAAGATGCCAGTGCGACTGCGTGACCTGGAGTGTTTCATTGTCGCCCCGCCTGCACCGGGCTGGGGCGGGCGGTATTGGATATTTGTCAAGCTGACCACCAATGACGGGATTGTCGGATATGGTGAGGTTTACGCCTCTGCCGTAGCCCCCGAGGTGCAGGCTAGCGTCGTGCAGGACGTGTTTGACCGGCATATGCGGGGAGAAAGCCCCGAGAATATCGAGCTGATGTTCCGCCGGGCCTATTCCTCCGGGTTCACGCAGCGGCCGGACCCGACTGTGATGGGGGCGTTTTCGGGTTTGGAAATTGCCTGCTGGGACATCCTTGGCAAGGCGCGCGACCGCCCTGTCTGGGCCTTGCTCGGAGGTAAAATGAACGCGCGGGTCAGGGCCTATACATATCTATACCCGTTGCCAGAGCACGATATCGGGGCCTTCTGGACATCCCCTGATATGGCAGCGGAGGCGGCCTTGGCCTGCGTCGCGCGGGGCTATACCGCAGTAAAATTCGACCCGGCTGGGCCTTACACGATACGCGGGGGGCATCAGCCTGCCATGTCGGATATTTCGCTATCCGTTGCGTTTTGCAAGGCCATCCGGGAGGCGGTGAGCGACAGGGCGGATCTGCTGTTTGGCACGCATGGGCAGTTTAACACGGCCGGCGCGATTCGGCTGGGACAAGCCCTGGAGCCCTACGCGCCGCTTTGGTACGAGGAGCCGATCCCGCCCGACAATCTGTTGGAGTTCAAGGCTGTGGCGGATGCCGTGCGCATCCCCATTGCCACGGGTGAGCGCATGACCACGAAGGCGGAATTTGCAACTGTTCTGCGCTCGGGGGGTGCCAAGATCATGCAGCCTGCCTTGGGCCGCGCAGGCGGCATCTGGGAGATGAAGAAGCTGGCCGCGATTGCTGAGGTCTTCAATGCCGAAATTGCACCGCATCTTTATGCGGGCCCGGTGGAATGGGCCGCCAACATCCATTTGGGTGCGTCAATTCCAAACCTGCTGATGTGTGAGAGCATCGAGACAGAGTTTCACGACCGGCTCATCGGCGGCACGATCAGGGTGGAGAACGGCTTCATCACGCCGCCGGAGGCTCCGGGGCTTGGCATTGACTTTGACGAAGACCTCGCCCGCGCGCATCCCTATCGGGGCGCGGATCTGCATCTGCAGATGCAGGAAGGGCCGTGCAACTATCAGGGCGGAAACAATTTTTCTGGTGGCGCACCGCCCTTGGTTGAGTGAGGCGCGGTGTCGACGCACGGCAAGGCCTGACCGGCAAAGTGATCTGACAGCTCCCAACCAGGTGCAACGCGGCCCGCCAGCCATGCGGGCAGGTTTTGACACTCTGAGGAGGGTTCGGGCCAGACGCGAAGTGGCGCAGCGCTAACGCTGGTCTTCCTGTTCCAGGCGCTGCCGTGCGACAGCCTCATTGCCGTCCATGCGGCGCTGGTCTGCGAGGCTGGTTTCGACATAGTTGAGATGGGCGGCAACGGCGGCGCGCGCGGCCTGGGCATTTCGGGCCTGTAAAGCGTCGTTGATCGCGCGGTGCTGATCCAGCAGCGTGTCGCGGGTGGTGCGCTGCTTGAACATGATCTGACGGTTGTAGAACACACCCTCGCGCAGCAGCTGGAACATGGCGCGCATCATATGCAGCATGACCACGTTGTGGCTGGCCTCGATGATGGAGAGGTGAAATTCGGCGTCCAGCTGCGCCTCCTCCGCCGGGTTGCGCTTGGTGTGGGCGGCCTCCATCTTGTCAAAAATAGCATTGATGACCTTGAGGTCGGTGTCGCTGCCGAGCTTCGCGGCCCGCTCGGCGGCCATCCCCTCCATATCGCGGCGAAACGAGATATAGTCGAACATCGCCTCGTCGTGATCGGCAAAGAGGCGCACCAGTGTTTCGGAAAATTCCGCCCCCATGACATTGGCCACAAAAATGCCCGCCCCCGCGCGGGTTTCCAGCAGGCCACGGCTTTGCAGCTGGGCCACGGCCTCCCGTAGCGACGGGCGGGACACGCCTACCTTCTCGGCCAGCTCGCGTTCAGAGGGCAGCCGGTCGCCGGGGCGCAGGATGCCGCGCAGGATCAGCAGCTCGATCTGCTTGATGACAGCGACGGACAGCTTTTCTGCCTGAACTTTTTGAAACGGCATGTGGCCTCATCTGAATTGGTCAAAGGATATGACCAGTTCGGAGCGGTCGCAAACAAAAACGGCCCCCGGGACGGGAGCCGTCTTTTCAATCTATGTCAGCGATCAGGCCGCGTTGGGGCGGATCACGATTTCGACCCGACGGTTCTGGGCCTTGCCTTCTTCGGTGAAGTTGGCGGCCACTGGCTGTGTCTCACCCATGCCAATGGGCAGCAGCCGCGACGGGGCCACGCCTGCGCCTTCCAGCACCCAGGCCACGGCCTGGGCGCGGCGCTCAGACAGGTCAAAATTGTGATCATCCGACCCGGTATCATCGGTGTGACCCACGATCCGTACCGTGCTGTCGGGGTAGCTGTTCAAATTGCCCGCAAGCGCGCGCAGGTCGCTTTGCAGCGATGGATCGAGCGTCGCGCTGTCAGAAGCAAACAGCAGCGCCTGTGGCAAGGTCACTTTCAGCTCAGAGCCGGTGTTTTCGATGGCGATCTGCTCGTTCGGGATATCATTGCGCAGATCCTGAGCCTGCTTGTCCAGCTGTTGCCCGATCACGCCGCCAGCAGCGGCCCCGATCCCGGCGCCGACAACGCCTTTGAGCACCTTGTTGTCGCTGCTCGACGCGCCGACAAGCCCGCCCAGTACCCCGCCGATAAGGGCGCCAGTTTGCGATTTGTTGACATCTGCGCGGTTGAATTGCGTGGTGTCGCATGCGGCCAGTGACAGTGCAGCTGCACTGATAAAGCCCAATGTTTTAAGGGTCATAGTTACCTGCCTCGGTTATGTATCCCGCCGTTTCGACGTGGTTGTGGATAAAATATACGCGCCCAGCAGGGTTTTGTTAAGGGCTGAGATGCGGCCAGCGGATCTTTGCCGCTGGCCGCAAGGGTCCGGTTAGGCCGCGTTGGGGCGTATGATGATCTCTACCCGGCGGTTTTGGGCGCGGCCCGCAGCAGTGGCGTTCGAGGCCACGGGCTGTGCTTCGCCCTGGCCCACGGTGCGCAGGCGGCTCGAGACCACGCCTTCGCCCCGCAAGACGCTGGCTACAGAGGCCGCGCGGCGTTCTGACAGCCCAAGGTTATAGGACGCATCGCCAGTGCTGTCGGTGTGCCCGACCACAAAGACGGTCGAGTTTGAATAATTATTCAGGCTGGAGGCGACGGTGCGGATATCGGCAACCAGATCGCCACGCAGGGTGGCGCTATCGGTGGCAAACAGCAGGTCTTGCGGCATCGTCACCCGCAGTTCTGAGCCGGTATTGACCACGCCAATATCGCTGTCGAGGTCGCGGCGCAGCTCTGCTGCCTGTTTGTCGAGCTCATTGCCCAGCGCGCCGCCAGCCGCAGCCCCGATGGCCGCGCCGATCACCCCGCGCTCAAGCTTGTTGTCGCTGGTGGAATTCGCCCCCAGCGCGCCACCGACCACGGCCCCGATCAGCGCCCCGTTCTTGGCGCGTTGGTTCGGATCGCCGGGCTCAGCGCAGGCGGACAGGATCAATGCAGCGGGCAGCGCAAACATAAGAGGTTTCATAGCAGGTATCCTTTCAGAGGCCGCAATGCGCGCGACCGATAGCATGAGATGGGGTGGGGGTATGCAGGATTTCAACTCACGCTGTCGTGTGGATACGCAAGAAGTTGCGGATACGCTCACGTCCTTGAAACACTGGCTATGAAAACGCGAGGGGGCAGGTGTGGCGGGTGATGTCGAGCCGCGACTGGGCTGGTCTCGCCCGCCTTGTTTTTCAAGCTCTGGCGAGATGTGGCGGGCGAGGCAAGTGGCCCCGCCCGGTTTGGGTCGCGCGTCAGTTCATCGCGGCGGAGGGGGCCTGCGCCAACCCGTCGCCCCGGTCGGTCACATCGACCCCCGGCGCGAATACGCTGGTCAAAGCGGTCGCGCGCAGCCGTGCCTTGACGGCTTTGTGGGTCTGCGGGATGGGCGCGGCATCGAGCCACTCCCACCAAAGCGCGGCCAGACCGGCCACGTGTGGGCAGGCCATCGACGTCCCGTTGAGGGACACCAGACCACCGCCCGGCTCGGCCGAGACGACACCGACACCGGGTGCAGACAGCACCGGGTTGGTGTTGGAGAAATTGGCCACCGTCAGCCCGTTATTGCCCTCTGCCAATGCGCCTACGGAGATAATCCCCTCCGCGGCGGAAGGCAGCGAGGCGCTGACCTCGAAATTCGGATCGACCTCCCGGCGCGACTCGTTGCCGGAGGCGGCCACCACAACGGTGCCGCCGTCAAATTCGGCCATGGCGCGGAACATGCCCATGATGGCGTCAAAGACCCGCAGGTTTCCGCGATAGGCCTCCAGCGCGACGGAGCCCGCCAGAAGCTCGGGCCAACCATCGTCAATCAGCCGCTCTACCAGCCCGGGGAAGTCAAAGCCGAGCGACATGGAGATCACACGGGCCCCCTCCCGCTGAGCCCATTGCATACCGTCAAACAGCATTTCAGAGCTGCCGCCGCCATTATCGGCCAGCACCTTGCCAATCAGCGCATCCGTGACGCCCGGCGCAACACCGATGCGCTGCCCGTCTACGTCGCGGCCAAACACGGTGCCCGCGCAATGCGTGCCATGCCCGTTGCCGTCGGGGGCCGTGTCAGGCCCGCCGGTAAAGTTCTTCATCTCGAGCGACACGTCGGCAAAGGCCGAGTGGTCTGGGTCGATGCCCGTATCCAGCACGGCAACCTTCACGCCAGCGCCCGAAAACAGGCTCGTATCCGCCCCCACGGCCTTTACCCCCCAAGTGGCGGCTGCCCCTGCAGCGACTTCGCCGCCTTCCGAGGGTTTGATCAGTTTGGTGGGCATAGGCCGCGTGACCCCCAGCACCGAGGGGTCGCGGCTGGTGTCTTTGGCCTCGGCAGCGCTGATATCTGCCAGCTCGATCTTGGGGCTCGGCGGAACGGAGTCGGCATTGAACATGCCTGTTCCCGCCCCCATCGAAAAACTGTCGCCTCTGCCCGGCTGGGAAATGCGCCGTCCAAAATTCTCGTCGCGCAATACGATAAACATCGCGATACTCCTGCAAATCTACAAAATAAAAGGCGGAGCGAGTGGATGCTCCGCCTCTTGAATAGCACAGAAAGGCTCTTTGTAGAAGGAAGGGCTGCGGCAGCCGCGTTACGTCAGCCCCTGCTGCGCAAACAGCGCCTTGAGGTCGGTGGCCGGGCGCGGCCCGATATGGGAGATCACTTCCGCCGCCGCCGCGCAGCCCATCTGGCCACAGCGTTCCATATCCGCCCCGGAAATCATCCCGTAGATGAAGCCCGCCGCAAACTGATCGCCTGCGCCGGTCGCGTCGACAGGCACGACCGTCTTGACGGGCACATCCACGCGGGTCTCGCCCTGCCGGATCGCAACCCCATCGCCGGAGCGGGTGCACACCACCAGCCCGCATTCCGCGGCAGCGGCCTCCAACGCTGTGTCCACATCACCCACCTGATAGAGCGACAAAAGCTCCGCCTCGTTGCCAATCACAAAGCTGAGGTTCTCGCGGATCAGGCTGCGAAAGTCGTCGCGGTGCCGGTCTACGCAGAACGGGTCCGACAGGGAAATCCCGGCTTGCGCACCTGATGCCACGGCCGCGTCGGCTGCGGTGCGGAACGCCTCTTTGCCGGGGGTTTTGTCGAACAGATAGCCCTCAAGGAACAGCACGTCGCAATCGCTGGCCACGTCTAGCGGGACGTCGCGCGCGCTGACCTCGGATGAGATGCCAAGATATGTGTTCATCGACCGTTCCCCATCAGGGGAGACGAAGATCATCGAGCGCGACGTCGGCAGTTCCGCGCCCGAAACCGGCGGGTTGGGGAAGGCTGTGCCTTCCTCGGCCAAGGTATCCGCATAGGTCCGCCCCAGCGCGTCATCGGCGACCCGGCCAATGAAGGCGGTCTTTGCGCCCAGCATGCCGATCCCGGCCAAAGTGTTCGCGACAGAGCCCCCCGGCGTTTCAACCCGGCCTTCCATGGCGGCATAAAGCACCTCTGCGCGGTCGCGCTCCACCAGCTGCATGATCCCCTTCTCGATGCCCATATGGTCGAGGAAATTATCGGTGGCCTGGCTGATCACATCCGACACGGCGTTGCCGATGCCGACCACTTGGTAGGTCTTGCTCATAGGGTTTTATCCTCAAAGGGGCACAGATCGCGGATCAGGCAATTGCTGCACATGGGTTTGCGGGCCTTGCACACGTAGCGGCCATGCAGGATCAGCCAATGATGCGCGTGGTGTTGGTAGGCCACGGGAACATGGTCTTCGATGGCGCGTTCCACCGCGTCAACATCTTTGCCGGGGCAAATACCGGTGCGGTTTCCGACGCGGAAGATATGGGTGTCGACGGCCTGAGACGGGTGGCACCACCACATGTTCAGCACAACATTCGCAGTCTTGCGCCCAACGCCGGGCAGGGAGACCAAAGCCGCGCGCGAACTGGGCACTTCGGAATTGTAGTGATCAACCAGGATTTGGCTCAGCTTGATCACGTTCTTGGCCTTGTTGCGATAAAGCCCGATTGTCTTGATATGCGCGATCAGCCCGTCTTCGCCCAGGGCAAGCATCTTCTCAGGCGTGTCGGCAATCTGGAACAGCTTTTCGGTGGCCTTGTTGACCCCCACATCGGTGGCCTGCGCCGACAGGGCCACGGCGACCACCAGCGTATAGGCATTGGTGTGGTTCAGCTCGCCCTTGGGCTCCGCCTCCTGCGCCTGAAAGCGGGCGAAGATCTCGCTGATCTCGGTATAGCCAAGTTGCTTTGCCATGCCGGGCTCTATGCCAAACGGGGGCCAGGGCGGCAAGGTGCAACCATTGCTTAAACCTTCTCTGCCAGAACGCAGGCATATGTTGCGCCATGTTGGAGAGTTTATGCTTTGCAAAGCCACCCCCGCCCCCGTCCTGACAGGTTTCGGCCCGGGCACGCTGATTGACACTGCGGAAGGCCCCGTTCCCGTGGAATGGCTGTCGCGCGGCCACAAACTGATCACGCGGCGCGGGTTGGAGCCTATGGGCAAAATGCGCCGTATCTCGGCTGCGCGTTGCGCGGGCGCGCTGGTTCAATTGGACCCGTCACTGCTTGGGCCCGAATATGACGCATTTCCTTTGCTGATCAGCGCACGCCAACGGTTGCTGTTGCGCGGCGATGATATCGGGCTGCATTTTGGCTTTGACACTGTCCTGGCCGAAGCACGGCATCTGCAGGCTCATCCCGATATTAACGAAGGCCCCGATGATGAAGAGAACCCGATCTTCGAATTGATGCTGCGCGCCGGCACTGTGATCCGTGCAAACGGTATCTGGGTAGAGGCGTCGCATGCCGAGCTGCAGGGAGGGCGGGCCGCCTATCCTTGCCTCGCCGATTGGGAGTGTCAACTGATCCTTGCGATGCGCGGGCAGTTCAACGCGGCCGGTCGGGACGGGTACCAGGCCGTCGCCTGATCTGGCTGCTCTGCGGCGCGCAATTGATCATGTTTCGGGTCGATTGCGACGGCCCTGCGTCATAGGGTCTGCCTTGTAACCCAGACAAGGTATAGACCCATGACCAACCTATCCGATACCGGGAGCGCCTCTTACCATTACGGGGTGGTCAAGCGGGCCATTGAGCTGATCGATGCGGGAGGGGCCGACCTGACGCTGGAGGCGCTTGCGGCGCAGATGAACATGAGCCCGGCGCATTTTCAGCGTGTTTTCAGCAAATGGGCGGGGGTGTCACCCAAGCGGTATCAACAATATCTGACGCTGGGCCATGCCAAGGCGCTGCTGGAGTCGCGCTTCACCACCCTTGGGACCGCTGATGCGGTGGGGCTGTCCGGCAGCGGCCGGCTGCATGACCTCTTTGTTCGGTGGGAGGCCATGAGCCCCGGCGAATTTGCCCTGAAGGGCGGGGGGCTCAAAATCTATTGGGGATGGTTTGACAGCCCCTTTGGCCCCGCATTGGTGATGGGCACGGATAAGGGGATTTGCGGCATCGGGTTCGCGGCTGAGACAGGGCAGGAGGAGGCGATGGAAGACCTCACCAGCCGGTGGCCCAAGGCAGACTACATTCAGCAGCCCGACCATCTGCGCGCGTGGGTCGACACCGCTTTCGGGGCATCAGATCCCGGCAGTCCGGCGCCGCTATACCTCATCGGTGCGCCGTTCCAGATCAAAGTGTGGGAAGCGCTGCTGGCCATTCCCTCAGGTCAGATCACGACCTATTCGGAGATTGCGGCCCATGTCGGCCACCCCAAAGCCGTCCGCGCGGTTGGCACCGCCGTCGGGCGCAATCCTATCAGTTGGCTGGTGCCGTGCCACAGGGCGCTGCGCAAATCAGGTGGTCTGGGCGGCTACCATTGGGGATTGCCAGTCAAGCGTGCGCTTCTGGCTTACGAATCCGCTCGGGCGGACGCTGCAGGCGGTTAGGTCATCTCGCCTTTGTCGCGCCGGGCAGCTTGATCCCGGTGGTCCCGGGCCAGACATCGCTGCGGGTCATCGGCGGCCCCAGACAGAGCCTCAGAAAGAACCAAGGCTGTCACCTTCCCCGATTGGCATTTGCGCCCTCTGATCCGCTATCGCGTGGGCCTTGTCGTATGGCGAGCACTGGTCCATCAAAGGAGGGGGTCCGACTGCGATAGGCAAAGCAGCAGCCCGGCGGCTTTGGGAGGAGCGCATGAAGACAAGCGTCACCATCATAGGGGGAGGGCCGTCCGGCCTGCTTTTATCGCAGCTCCTCGACCGGCGCGGCATCGATAGCATCGTGTTGGAACGTCAGACCAAAGACTATGTTTTAAGCCGCATCCGCGCCGGTGTGCTCGAACAAGGGCTGGTCGCGCTGATGGAGGAAGCGGGCTGCGCCGGACGTATGCACGCGGAAGGTTTCTGCCATGACGGCACGCTGATCTCTTACGGCGATCAGATGTTTCGCATCGATTTCACCGCGCATACGGGCAAGCCGGTGATGGTCTACGGCCAGACAGAAGTGACCCGCGACCTCTACGCCGCCCGCGAAGCGGCTGGAGGCAGGATTGAGTTCGAAGTGGCGAATGTGGTGCTGCACGGGGCTGACGCTGATGCCCCAACAGTGACCTATGACGTGGGGGGCGAGCGGCGTGAGATACAATGCGATTTCATCGCGGGCTGCGACGGGTTTCATGGGGTGAGCCGCAATACGATCCCGCAAGAGGTGCGGCGCGAATACGAAAAACTCTACCCGTTTGGCTGGCTGGGGATCCTCAGCGAAACCCCACCTGTCAATGAGGAACTGATCTATGCCAGCTCCCCGCGCGGTTTCGCGCTGTGTTCCATGCGCAACGAAAACCTCAGCCGCTACTACATCCAATGCGAGATGTCCGACCGCCCCGAAGATTGGTCTGACGCGGCCTTTTGGGAGGAGCTCAAACGTCGGATCCCCGCTGATCAGGCAGCGAAGCTGGTCACCGGCCCCTCAATCGAGAAATCCATCGCGCCGCTGCGCTCTTTCGTGACCGAGCCGATGCGGTGGGGCCGCCTGTTCTTATGTGGCGACGCCGCTCACATTGTGCCGCCCACCGGCGCGAAAGGTCTCAACACCGCTGCGAGCGACGTCCATTACCTGTATCATGCCCTTTGCGACTACTATGAGAACGGATCTGAAGCGGGCATTGATCAGTATTCGACCAAGGCGCTGGAACGGGTCTGGAAGGCCGAGCGGTTCTCTTGGTGGTTTTCGTCGCTGATGCACCGGTTCCCGGATCAGTCTGCCTTCGACCAGAAGATGCAGATCGCCGAGTTGGAATTTCTGCGCCACAATAGGGCGGCGCAGCAGGCCATGGCTGAAAACTACGTCGGGCTGCCCTATTAGAAGACGCATCACCACGCGGCATTTTCCGGTCGTGCAAAGCAGGAGGCTGAGGGTGAAGACCGAGCGCAACAGATACCGTATCGCAATCCTGGTGGCCTTTGGCGTGCTGATGCTTGTGTTGACCCTGATGGTCACCAATCTGTTCGCGCAGCTGCGCAACCTGTCTGTGGCCGACAACGAGAATATGCAATGGACCATCTCGCAGCTTGATACCGAGTTTGCCAATTTGCACGCCCGGCTGTCAGAAGAGCTGCTGGCAAAGCGACGCAACCCCGTCGAAGTTCAGCTTCGGGTCGACATTGCGTTAAGCCGTTTGTCCATTCTCAATTCAGGGCGCGCGGCAGAGCTGTTTGCGGGCAGTGAATCGGCAGCCGAGCGTCTGGCAAGAGCAAATGCCTATGCCCGGCAAGTCGTCGAGATATCAGACCGCCCGGGGCCGCTGACGGATGCTCAGATTGAAGACCTTTTGTCTTTGACAAAGAACATCCGACCCGATGTGCGCCAAATATCTGTGATCGGATTGGGTCGCGGTGCTGACGCCGCGCAACAGCGCCGGGCGGATTTCTCTCGTCAGCTCATTCGGACAGCGGGGATTGCTATCGCCCTGCTGGTGCTGATGGGGGGGCTCTTGGCGGTGCTGGACCGCCTGCTTGAACGCGCGGCCCGCCGCGACAGCGCCTTGCTGGCCTCCTCACGTCAGCTTGCGTCCACGGTCGCGGCCTCGCTGGATGCGATCGTGACTGCCGATGGCTCCGGCAAGATCACCGGCTTTAACGCGGCGGCCGAAGAGGTCTTCGGCTGGCGGCGCGACGAGATTTTGGGACAGACAATTGAAGAGACTTTCCTCCCCCCCACTGTTTTCGGTGCCGAGAAAGACAAGATGAGTCGTTTCCTGGATGTCGAGACGTCGCGTTTCGTCGATGTCGGCCGGATCGAGCTGTCTGCGCGGCGCAAGACCGGGGAAGAGTTTCCCGTCGAACTCAACATCACCACTGCTGAAGATCATGCGGGGACAAAATTCATCGCCTATATTCGCGACATCAGTGAGCGCAAAATCAACGAGCGCAAACTGATCGAGGCCCGCGACCGCGCGGAGCGTACAGACAAGGCCAAGTCACAATTTCTGGCAGTCATGAGCCATGAAATGCGCACCCCGCTGAACGGCATCCTCGGTGTCTTGGATTTGCTGAAGACGACCGCCCTGACCTCGCGACAGCAGCGCTATGCGAAGATCGCGACGGCCTCGAGCGAGATTTTGCTGGAACATATCAACGAGGCGCTCGACATCACGCGGATCGAGACAGGGGCGCTACATCTCACCCCGCAGGATTTTGACCTTGGCGAACTGGTGGCCAATCTCGTCGACGTGCTCGAGCCGCTTGCGCGTGAAAAGAGCCTGCAGCTCAGCCTCAATATCGAGGACGGTATGCGTGGCTGTTTCCATGGCGACAATAACCGCATCCGCCAGATCCTGACCAACCTGATCGGCAACGCCATCAAATTTACCGATGAAGGGCACATCACGCTGAGCGTCACTGGCATCCACGGGCCCGTCTTGTCATCGCTGCGATTTGACGTGGCCGATACCGGCGCGGGGATCGCGCCTGAACATCAAGAGCAGGTCTTCGAGGATTTTGTAGCCTTGGCGCATGGCGACGAACGCCAGTCGCGCGGCGATGGGTTGGGGCTGTCGATTTCGCGCAAGATCGCGCGCCAGATGGGGGGCGACATCAGCCTTGAAAGCGCTCGGGGGCAAGGCTCGACCTTTTCGTTGACTGTCCCGTTGCAACGCCGTGCGGCCATCGCAGGGCGCGGGACCGAGGCCTCTGACACCGGTATTTTGCCGACCTGTGATGTGTTGATTGTCGAAGACAACGCGATCAATCGCAGCGTGCTCGCTGACATGCTGACCGCCAAGGGGCACCGGGTGGCAGAGGCTGTCAACGGGCTTGATGGGCTCGAAAAAGCCGCCATGCAGCGCTTTGATATCATATTTATGGATATCAGCATGCCGGTCATGGACGGCATTCAGGCCACGCGAGAGCTTCGGCTCAGCACCGGGCCAAATGCGCACACGCATATCGTCGGGCTGACCGCACATGGCCGGGAAGAATACCGGGACGCTGCAAAAGACGCTGGCATGAATCGGTTCTACAACAAGCCCATCCGGTTGGAGTCTCTCGAAGGGATTGTGGCTGATCTTACCGCGTCGGGCATGGAGCTGCGGGCCGCCAATGCGCCAAAAGATGTTATCCAAGAGCTGATGGACAGCCTCGGCGCGAAGGCGCTGGCAGGCGTCGGCGCGCGCTTCTTCGACGAGCTGGCCGCATTTGTAGCCGCTGCGCGCATGGGGCAATATGAAGGGAAGGCGGAAGCGCTTGCGGAAGCGGCCCATAAGATCAAAGGTGCCGCATCCATGTTGGGCCAGACCGCGCTTTTCGAACCTTTCGAGGTTCTTGAGGCGGAGGCGCGCGCAGGCGATGTGAAAGAGCTTGAGCGCAGAATTGCGGAGATTGAAGCGCTTGGCGCCACCTGTCAGGAGGCATTTGAACACGCCCTGAAAGGCCAAGATGCCATGGCATCGTGACAGCCACGACACCGTGCGCGCTGTCAGAAAAGATAAATTCCAAACAGAAAAATGGGACTTCTGTCGGCTGGGCGACATTCCGCCTATGAATTTGACGTCACTATGGTAGCTGTTCTTAACGAGTAATTTTTTCAAATTTTTTCTCCTTAAGGGAATTTTATGGCGGAATGTCCTGCTGGGGTATTCGACCCGACCATTTCTCGTCGACGCTTCCTGCAAACATCTACCGGTGCGGTGCTCACATCGATTGTCTCGCCGCAGGCCTTTGCGGGGCAAGCTTCGCCCGCTCAGGTCGGCACGTTTCCTTCCGCGCAACCCGGCGTGGCCTCCCAGCGCATCGACGGGCTTGCAAAGGTCACAGGTCAGAAAGTCTATGCGCGCGACTTCAGCGCCCGCGATATGGGCGACAATTGGCCTGAGCATGAGTGTTACGCGATGTTCCTGCGGGCGCTGACCACTGAGCAGAAATTCGTTGGTATCAAGACCTCTGCATTGCCTGATATCGCGAGGGGCGCCCGCCTGATCTTGGGAGATCAGTTGAGCGCATCACAGCGCGCGCCCGATATCGCCACCAACCGCGATCTCTACATCGACGCGAAGATAAGCGCCGCCGCGCCGCCGCCCAGCCCTGAGGGGTTTGATCGCCCCGGCGGCGTCATTTTCGACTTGATCGTGCAGCCCGGCAATGTTCCTGACTATCTGGGCCAGGCCGTTGCGCTGCTGATCTTTGAAGATGCCAGGAGCTTCCGCGCGGCCCGCGATGCTATGCAGTTTCAGGACAACCTCTTCCAGATCTATGAAGGACCCGATGGGCCGTTGCGCCCCAAGGATCAAGCTTTCGACCCCAAGACCACTTACGTCAAATACGACGCCGACGGGGAGGCTTTCAATTATGCCCATGCCAACCCGTACACCTATCTGCACGAGGTTGACTCCTATCGTGCCAAAATCGCGGACCGGTTGGATGGGATAGACGGGATCATCCGTCATGATTTCAGCTGCGACATGCGCGCCATGGACCCGATGTTTATGGAGCCTGAGGCGGGCCTTGCCTGGCTCGACGAAGATCGGCGGTTGCTGCATCTGGTGCTGGGCACGCAATCGCCTGATGGCGACTGCCGCAACATCGTATCGATGTATAAAGAGGGGGACGCGCCGATCCACCTCAATGAGGTCCGGCTGACAAGCTGCTATCCGGGCGGCGGCTTTGGCGGGCGTGACAGCTCGCCCTTCTCGCTGATGCTGGCCCTTGTCGCGGCCTTCACAAAGGGCCGCCCGGTAAGGTTGGTCTATGACCGGTTTGAGCAGTTTCGCGTGGGGCTGAAACGCCATGCTGCGACGCTTGAAGGCCAATTGGCCGTGGCCCCTGACATGACCTTGCAGAATATCGCCATGACAATGCGGTTCGATGGCGGGGGGCGCAAGAACCTCAGCCCTTATGTGGCCAGCCTCGCCGCATTATGCGCGGGCGGGGCCTACAAGACCCCTATGGCCAATATCTATGCTGACGCGATCCATTCGGAGAATATCTCCGGTGGGTCGCAGCGTGGATTTGGCGGCCCGCAGGCGTTTTTCGGGATAGAGACGGCTTTGGACGATATCGCCCATTCCCAAGGCTGGGATCCGATTGCGCTGCGCCGGGCCAATGCGATCACGCAAGGTGATACCACCGTCGTTGGGGGGCCGGTCAATCAGCAGCTGCGGCTTGATGACATCCTTGACCGCGCCGAAACGCACCCGCTTTGGGCGCAACGGCAGGTCATCAAGGCGGAATATGCCACGCGTGGGCTGACCTATGGGACCGGCATGGCCCTGTCGCTACAGGCCTATGGCACCTCTGGCGATGGGACCGTCGCCGCCGTGAAGCTGCACGAAGACGGCACATTGCGCGTAGAATCTGACGCGGTTGATATGGGCAACGGGTCCGCCACGACCCTAGGCGTGGTGATCGGCGACATCCTCGGCGCAAATGCCGCTGAGGTTGATATGGGGTGCCACAGGCTTTTCGATCAGACAGGGCTGTCCACCTATGACCAAAAAGGCACCCGCTGGGACAACCCTGATTGGACCGCCAAAGGGGTGGGCTCCTCCTCCGCCTGCCTGACGGCGCTGCATCAGGTGCACGTGGTTCAGCAGACCGCCCGTGCCTTGCTATTGGCAACAATCTTGCCTGTCGCGCGCGCGGTCTGGGGGATGCCAGACCTCAAGTCGGAAGACACGAGATGGGTTGGTGGGGCACTGGTCCTGGCAGACGGTGCTGTAGAGCCGTTGCCGCTTTCAACACTCGCGCAGATTGCTGCTGATATGGGTCTGCCTACTGGCACTTTGGGTCACGCCTATTTTCAGAACATCTGGGCCGAGGCGGATTTCAGAATTGGCGGAGGGTTGGAGCATCTGATCCTGGACGGGCTGTCGCTTTTCGATGGTGATACACCCATCAAGATTGACCGCCAGAACGCGACTGGCCCGCAGGCTGCCTCGCGCGCCTATTCACGCTATGTCTGGGCACCCTGTGCCAACGTCATCGGCCTGACCGTCGACCCGAAGACGGGCCAGGTTCAGATCGAAAACGTGGTGAGCGTGCTCAATGCCGGCCGCGTGCATGTCCCGCAGCTGGTCTCTGGCCAAAGCCAGGGCGGGGTGGCTATGGCGATCAGCTACACGCTGCATGAGGATATCCCGCCCGGTATGGCCGGGCCCGCCAACGGCACCTGGAACCTCAACCGCTACCATGTGGCCCGGGCTCAAGACGTGCCATTGGCGACTGCATACACACCCGGTGGCCGCGCGCAGGAGCTGCATATCCTGCCCGAAACGCCCGAGGATAAAGGGCAGGGACGTGGGATTGCAGAGGCCGTGATGTGCTCCATCCCGCCTGCGATTTCCAATGCGATCCACGACGCAGTGGGGCGACGCTACACCTCGCTGCCAATTACGCCTGCGAAGATACTGGAGGGGCTGCGCCAATGACGATCTCATTTACCGTGAACGGCCAGCTGCAAGAGGTCGATGACGCCCGCGCGGGTGAGAAGCTGCTCGACTACCTGCATGATGATCTCGACCTGACAGGGACAAAGTTCTGCTGCGGGATGGGTGTCTGCCGGGCGTGCACCGTTGCCGTGACCAAGGCGCCCAACCCCAATGCGGAGCCCGTGATCAGCTGCTCGACCGCGCTTGCCACGATAGACGGGGCCGAAGTGGTCACAGTCGAAGGCGTGTCGCAGGGAGACGCGTTGCACCCTGTGCAGCAAGCATTCCTCGACAATTTCGCGTTTCAATGCGGCTACTGCACCCCGGGCTTTGTGATGGCTTCAAAGATCTTTCTCGACTGGCTTGAGACCGCGACGATCCGCGAAGACAGGCTGGACGCGGCGATTGAGGATGCGATTGGCGACCATATCTGCCGCTGCACCGGCTATGTGCGGTATTTCGAGGCGGTCAAGCAGACAGCGCTTGCAGTGATGCGGGACGCAGACGGGGTAAGACAATGAGGTTGGGTCTGCTGCTTCTCTTGCTTGGGTTCGCGCCCCCTGTCGCGGCGCAGACCAGCCATGAGATTTATGCGGCGCAATGCGTGGCGCAAATCGAAGACATACCGGATTTTTCCTGCGGCGACGGGGATTTGGTACCTGTCACTGTGAACGGAATCGAAATAACGCCCGGCACCTTTCAGTCAGGAATGGAGTGCGACCTGCCAGCGCTTCTGGACAATGGGTCGGGATCGGATGGGCAATGCGTGCCGGGCTCGCGGATATTAAACCTATCGAGCACGGTCGCGCAGGTGTCGGTCATGTGCAGGCAAAAGCACAACCGGCCAGACGGCGTGCTCTTCTACGATGAAATTGATGTCATCGCGCATAACCCCGCCTCTGGCGCGACCTGCTGGTTTCAGGCCATATCCCATGATCCCGAGGTGCCGGTTGACGGCAGGCTGGTGCGCTCTCCCACCGCGGTTGATGGGCCGTCAATCTGGGAGCCGCCCGAGACCGTCGCAGCCGATCGCTGCGGCAATTGCCACGACAACGACCCGTTCATGTATTCGCCATTCGTTGGACAGGTCTGGAGGGCCGTACCTTCCAACCCGCTGGGTCCGTATTTTCACGTGGATGCGGGATTTGGCTTTGATGCGTGGCCCACCAAGACCTTCGATCTGCGCGACAATACCTGCACCGGCTGCCACCGGATCGGGAGCGACAAGACCTGTGGCGAGCTGACCGATTGGATGACGGGGCGGACGATCCCGCAGGGCGCGGATGCGCTGGCGCGCCGCTTCCCGGGGTCGCATTCCATGTCCCCTTTGCACGGGCTGACCTCTGCCGGATGGGCGACCTTCCACGGCCAATCCGTCGCGCAAATCACATCCTGCTGCGACGAGCCGAAGCAATCTTTTTGCAAATTGACGAAGATCCCGGCCTACCGCCCATGATGAATTCCGTCCGCTTTCCGCATTTGATGAATGCAAGTTTTCTGGACGATCTGCCAGATGATCCGAAGACAGCTTTTCTGGACAGCTGCTCGGTGCGGGTGTTGGAGCGGGAAACCACCATCCTGTCCCAGGGCGAACACGCCTTGGGCATGTTTCTGATTGCCCACGGGACCGTCGAGGTCAGCTTTTTGAGCGAGGATGGCAACAAATCCATCATTTATCATGCGGGTGTCGGCGAGGTTTTGGGGGTCATTGAAACAGTTGCGGAGCGCAGCTGCGCCGCGACATGTACGGCCTTTGCCAACACCACTGTGCTGTTCTGCGCGCGGCCGGTGCTGTTTGAGCAACTGAAATCCCCTGTCATCATCCGCAACCTCGCGATGATCGCGCATACCGCCTTGACCCGCGACAATATCTTCAAGTCCGTGGACCAATTCTACACGGTCGAGCAAAAGATTTGCATGTACCTGCTGCAGCTTTCTTCCGAGTCGTCGAAATTCACGCAAAGCCAGTCCTATCTGGCCAATGCGGTGGGGTGTTCGCGCCAGACGGTCAACAAGGAACTTGGCCGCCTGCGCGAGCTCAACATCATTGACCAGACGCGCGGCGCGATCGAGGTTCTGGACCCGGCGGCCCTGAGCCAGCAGATCGAGGCGCTTGATCTCAGCCATGCAGGCCGTCGGAACTAGGGCGGGGCTACGGTAAGTCTGGCCGGGTCGGATCTTTCTGCTGGCAAGGTTGGGTACCCCATGTTCCCGCCAGATGTGGCACCAAGAACTCCCGGAACAGCGCGCGTGAGCTGATAGCGAGTGTCATGCAACGAAGGTGCTGCGCCCCGCCTGCCTGCCAGAGAAGATGCACCCGCCCAGGAACGTGCCTTCCAACGCGTTATAGCCATGATAGCCCCCGCCGCCGAAACCGGCGACCTCACCAGCTGCAAACAGGCCCGGGATTGGTTGGCCATCAGCGCCCAGCATCCGGCTGTCCAGATCGGTCTGCAGCCCACCCAGCGTCTTGCGCGTGATGATATTGAGCTTCACCCCGATGAGCGGCCCGTTGGCGGGATCAAGAATTTTATGCGGCTTTGCCGTGCGCTGAAACCTGTCACCACGGTATTTCCGCGCGGCGTGAATGGCCATCACCTGCGCATCTTTCGTGAACGGGTTGTCAATTTGCGCGTCACGGGCGCTGATCTCTGCCGCGATCCTGTCCAATGGAAGCAGGCAGTTGCCGTGCAGCGCGTTCATCTTGGTGACCAGCTCCGGCAAGGTCTGGGCGACCACGAAATTCTCGCCATGCTCCTTGAAGGCCTCGACCGCCGGGGTTGCCTGCTTGTTGAGGATCCGTTGCTTGAGAACCTCTTTCCAGCTCTTCTGCTCGAAATCGGGATTCTGCTCGGAGCCTGAGAGCGCGAATTCTTTCTTGATGATCTTTTGCGTCGTGACGAACCATGAATAGTCATATCCTGTGGCCAGGATCGCCTTGAGCGTGCCGAGGCTGTCGAAACCGGGAAGTGCCGGCGGGGCGAGACGCTTGCCGGTCGCATCAAACCACATCGAAGACGGCCCCGGCAGGATGCGGATGCCATGATTGGGCCAGATCGGGTCCCAGTTCTTGACCCCTTCGGTGTAATGCCACATCCGGTCGGCATTGATCACCGTGCCGCCCGCGGCCTCGCTGATGGCCACCATGCGCCCATCGACGTGGGCGGGCACGCCCGAGATCATCTCCCTCGGGGCGGGGCCAAGCCGGTCGGTGGGCCAGGCCTTGCGGATCAGTTCCTGATTTCCGCCCATACCGCCCGAGGCGATGATGATGGACGGTGCCCGCAGCTCGAACGCGTTGACGACATTACGGTTGGTGCTCTGCCCTCTTGGGCTGTCATCCGGGGCCAGCACGTCGCCTGCCACGCCTTTGGCTCTGCCCCCTTCTATAATGATATGTCCGCAGCGGTGACGGAACTTCAACGTAATCCGCCCTGCGGCCTCATGCGCGCGCACCCGGGCCTCAAAAGGTTCCTGCGTGCCCGGGCCGACGCCCCAGGTCAGATGGAAGCGCGGGACCGAATTGCCATGGCCTGAGCCGAACCCGCCGCCACGCTCCGCCCAGCCCACAATGGGAAACCAGCGCATCCCCATGCCGTGCAGCCAGGACCGCATCTCACCGGCAGCAAAATCGACATAGGCCTCTGCCCATTTGCGGGGCCAGGCGTCTTCAACCCGGTCGAACTGCGCCGAGCCCATCCAGTCTTGCAACGCCAGGGCATGGCTGTCCTTGATCCCCATGCGCCGCTGTTCAGGCGTATCGATCATCAACAAGCCACCGAGCGACCAAAAGGCCTGACCGCCCAGAAAGCCCTCAGGCTCTTGATCGATGATGGTGACCCGCTTGCCGCGGTCGGCCAGCTCTGCCGCGGCTACAAGCCCGGCAAGCCCGGCACCGACAATGATGACATCTGATTGATCCATAAGCGGGTCTCCTGCCGGGTGTCAGCGCATTGAGCGGTAGATGAAAAGGGCGGGCAGCAGCGTTAGATACATCACCGGGCCGTAGACAGCGGATGGGACCGCATAGGCGCTGATCCCCGTTCCGTCGCCCACGATCAAAGCCGCGACGGCAATGCCAAGCGTGCCGTTCTGAATGCCGCTTTCGATGGAGATGGTCTTCGCCTCGTTTCGCGTGCGCCCCAGCAAGCGTGGAATGTAGAAGCCCATCGCGGTGAGGATCACCAAAAGCGTGACAAGTGCGGCCCCAATGACGGCCATGTTTTCTACAAAGAGCGCCCAGTTGGCGCCGAGCGCGGCAATGATGATCATCGCAAAAAGCGCCACAGCGATCTTGGACAAGACAGGCTCAGCGCGGATCATGCCAGCGGGGAAGAGCATCCGCAGCCCAAGACCCAGCGACAAGGGCACGACGGTGATGGCAAACATGGTGATCGCGGTTGCGGTAATGTCTATCTCGGGTGCGTCTGCCCCCATGAAAGCCGACATGGCGAGGCTCATGATGATCGGCACCGTGATCACGCTGGCGAGGCTGATCACTGCCGTCAGCGTGACCGAAAGCGCGACATCGCCTCTTGCCAGGCGGGACACGACATTGCTGGTCACTCCGCCCGGGCAGGCCGCCAGTATCATGATCCCGACCGCAAGCTCTGCCTCAATGCCGAATAACAAGATAACAAGATAGGCCACGACCGGCAGCAGAAGCACCTGGTTCAGCGCGCCCACAAAAAAGGCCAAAGGCCGTTGGCCGACCCGCAGAAAATCCGCAACGGTGAGCCCCGCGCCAAGGGAGAACATGATGAAGGCCAGTCCCAGCGGCAGAACCACAGATACCAATATGTCCATCAAACCGGCCCCCCCATTCCGACGCGTAGCTGGCGCTGTGTTATGCCGACTATGGGGTAATATGGCGGCATCTGCAAAGCCAGTGATATTCAGGTTGAAGAGATGTAGGGCTAGAAAGGTCCCAAAGGCAGTGACGCATAGTCCGCGCGAATTTCAATCAGTGTTTCCGTCCTAGAAACACCCAATGTCCGCCCCGTTTTAGACAAATTTGACTGAAATCTTAGAAACAACGGCGCAGGTCCCTCTGCGCGCATTTTTGTTGATGAGGGTGGAGCTTAAGATGGGCAACGCACAAACGAAGAAAGACGACAACGACAGCTTCCTGGATGAACTCAAGCCAGGTACCGAGTTGTTGCAAGGCCAATACAAGATCGTCGAGTTCCTGAACTCCGGCGGTTTTGGCATTACATATCTGGCGACAGATAGCCTGGACCGCAAAGTGGTGATCAAGGAGTGCTTCCCATCCTCCTTCTGTCAGCGGTCAAGGTCGATTGTGCAGGCCCGCTCCCGTGCGCATTCGAAAGAGCTGGCCTCGGTGGTCAACCTGTTCGTGCAGGAAGCGCGCAGCCTGTCGAAGCTGGACCATCCCAACATTGTGGGCGTGCACCAGGTCTTCGAAGACAACCAAACCGCCTATATGGTGCTGGACTTTGTTGAAGGGCGCGACCTGCTCGACACGCTGGAAGACAAAGACCATGGCCTCACTCCCCCGCAGATCAAGGGCATCCTGAAAGATGTTCTGGGCGCGGTTCAATTCATCCATGACCAAGACATCCTGCACCGCGATATCTCGCCCGATAACATCCTGCTCGATGCCGATCTGCGCCCCGTGCTGATCGATTTTGGTGCGGCGCGCGAAGAAGCGACCAAGCAAAGCCGCGTGCTGTCTGCCCTACGTGTCGTCAAAGACGGCTACTCCCCACAGGAATTCTATGTGCAGGGCAGCGCGCAGACGCCATCAAGCGACCTTTATGCGCTGGGTGCGAGTTTCTACCATCTGATTGCGGGCGACACGCCGGTGAACAGCCAGTCGCGCCTCGCGGCCATCGCCGCGGAAGAGGCGGATCCTTACGTGCCGCTGGTTGAACGCGCCGAAGGCTATGACCGCGGCTTCCTGCAATCCATCGACAAGGCGTTGGGCATCTTGCCCAAAGACCGCATCCAATCCGCGAATGAATGGCTGGAGATGATCGACGGCAAGCGCCGCAGTTCCAAAGTGGTCACAATGGCCGCGCCGAAATCTTCCGCCGCCGTTGAGGCGGAACAAGCCGCCAAAAAGTCGCCAATGGTTTTGCTGCTGGGCTCTGCCGCAGCTGTCGCCATTATTGCAGTTGTCGGTTTCGTTGCGATGGGCAGCTCGGATGATGCGTCGGCGCCTGTAGACGTGGCCGAGGTTGAAACACCTGCAGCCCCTGCTATGTCCGCAGAGGAAACTGCGCAAGCTGCCGCCGCTCAGGCCGAGGCGGACGCAGAGGCAGAAGCCCTGCGAGTCGCAGAGGCCGAGGCTGAAATTGCTGCGGCTGAAGCCGAAGCAGAACAATTGGCTGAAATTGCCGCTGCTGAGGCCGAAGTCGCCCGGCAGGCTGGCATCGAGGCGGAAGCCGAACGCCTGGCTGAACTCGCCGTGGCTGAGGCCAAGGCCGCGCGCCAAGCCGAGATTGAGGCTGCCGAAGCGGAAGCCGCGCAATTGGCCGAGAATGCTGCCTCGGAAGCCGAAGCCGACGCCGCTTTGCAAACCGAACTCGCAGCCGTGGAAGCAGAAGCCGCCCGCCTGGCCGAGGTTGCAGCCGAAGAAGCAGCTGCGGAGGCTGAAGAGCTCCGCCTTGCAGAGACCGCCGCGGCCGAAGAAATGGGCAAGCGTCTGGCCGAGATCGAAGCCGCTGACGCCGAAGCCAGCGAAATCGCGAAGCTGGGCGCACGCATCCCGCAGCCGCGCAGTGACGCGGCGGCCCAAGACTACACCGATGCGCAGCAATCGCCGCTTGTGCTGGCCAACGTCCCGTCCGAGCCGCTATCCCCACAGGTGCAGAACGTTTTCTCACGTGCGCCGTCCCCGATTGGCGAGGGCACCGCCGAAACGCCACTTGGCGCCGCGCGGATCGCAGTTCCAGCCCCGGGCGCATTGCCCGAGATCGATGCCGACGCCCCACAAAAGGCCGAGCCGACGCTGGAAACCTTCGTGAGTGTCCCGGATCTGGGCAGTTCCAACGTCCTGACAGCCTGGTCGGTTGATTTGCCTTTCGAAGGCAGCGCAACGAGCAACGAGATTACCGAGGTGGATTTCGTCTCCCCCGCATGGGCGCAGGTCGGCTCCAAAGTGATCGCGGTCAACGGCACGCCCGTCAACACCATTGCCGATATCAACGCGGTTCTGCGCAACACGATCGAGCCCGGTGACAGCGCCGCCCAATTGCTGACCTTTACAGTTGAGCCTGCCGATGGCGGCGTGGTGGGTGATTTCGAATGGGAAATGCCGATCATTCAGGACACGATCCTGCTCAATGGTATGGAGTTCGTGACCCGCTTTGACGGCGAAAGCTGGAAAACCTCGGTCACCAAAGTGCCCGATGCGAACGGCGATCTAAGAGAGGGCGACGTGCTGGTCGCCTTGATGTCAACGTCAGAGATGCTGGATCAACGGACCTCGCTGGGTGATTTGTTGGCGCGCGAGCTTGAAGGCGGCGCCAACGAGTTCAGCTTCGCGGTGTCGCGCGAAGGCGCGATGTGGATCGCCTCAATGACATATCTCGGCGGCGCGTGAGCGTTGCGTGACACCTTATCTGGGAAGGACTAAGCAATGAAATTCATTCGTGACCTGATGGCCCGTAAATCCGCTGCGAAAGCCGAAAAGGCGGTCGAGCAGGAGGCACCAAAGCCGGACGTATCACCCCGGCGTGTCACGTCGATGCCCAATCTTGAGGCGGCAACCCAGGCACCTGATGCAGAGGCCGCAGCAGCGCCGGACATGGATCCGACGGATATCCTGCAAAAGGTGAATGCCAGCGTTTCGAGCGCCGCAGATACGGCGGCCGCTCCGGTCAATATCTGGGATATGGACAGCGAAGACGGGGCCCCCGCGGCCGAGCCTGAGCCTGCCCCGACGCCCCGCCGTCGTCGCAACCAGACCCGCGTTCTGGGTTTCAACCCGATGGAAGCGGACGTGGTCTCGATCTTTGACAAGGCCGAAGCCAAATCCGCCACCGCGCGCGCCAAGTTCCCGGTCGGCTGGATTTTGGTGGTCAGCGGCCCCGGCCGCGGCGAGTGCTTCTCCCTTGAATCGGGCATGAGCCAGATCGGGCGGGGGGAAGACCAGGCGGTGCAGCTTGATTTTGGAGATAACACGATCTCGCGGACCAACCACGCGGCCATTGTCTATGATCCTGAAACCCATATTTTCACTTTGGGCCATGGCGGTAAAAAGAATATCGTCCGGCTGAATGGTGACCCGGTCATCTCCAACGAGGCGTTGACCACCAATGACGAAATCAAGATCGGCGAAACCGGTCTGCGTTTTGTCGCCCTGTGTAATGAAGAGTTCAACTGGGGCGACACCCCAGACGATGAGGAGAGCGAAGATGTGGCGATCGCCTGAACCAAGATTTGACGTTGCATCGGCCATTTGCCAGGGCGGGCGAGACTACCAGGAAGACGCGATCATCACCGACTTTCCCTTTGGGACGGACACCGGCGTGGTGGTTCTTGCAGACGGTATGGGCGGGCATGCGGCGGGCGATGTTGCCTCCAAGCTTGTCGTCACCGAGGTCTTCTCTGAGCTTAAATTCCAAAGTGCGACCTTCGTACAGAAGGAGCGTGAGATCCCGTCTTTGATGGCCGAAGCCGCCGCAGGTGCAAATGCCGCTGTGCGCGAGCATGTGATGGATCACCCGGAAGTCCGCGGTATGGGGGCGACGCTTGTGTCCCTTATCCTCGTCGAAAACCGGATGTTCTGGATGTCGATTGGCGACAGCCCGCTTTACCATATGCGGGGCGGCCGGATGCAGCAGCTCAATGAAGACCATTCGATGGCGCCTCAGATCGACTTTATGGCCAAACAGGGCTTGTTGGATGCGGAAGCGGCCAAGAACCACCCGGACCGGAACTGTCTGACCTCGGTGATCCTTGGCGACCGGGTTGCGAAATCCGATTGCCCGTCGCGGCCGTTCGAACTGCAGGTGGGCGACATTGTCGTCGTCTCCAGCGATGGGTTGCAATATCTCGAGGAAGCCAAGATCCAGAAGATCCTGCATCGCTACCGTCGCCGCAAGAGCGCGGAGATTGCCGGGCATCTGCTCGAGGCGATTGAGGCGCTGGCCGACCCGGATCAGGACAACTGCTCCTTTGCAGTGATCAAGCTCAACCACAACAAGCCGATGGAGCGTGTGATCGCGCCGAAACCTGTGGATGTGACGGACAGCAGCCATTCCCATGCCACCCGTGTCGTCAACATTGAGGACATCAAATCAGATGGTGACGGATTGGGTATGTCGCACAGCGAGGACCCGCCCAAGACCCCGGAGGCTGAGCCGAAAATTGCTGTCGGAGGCGGCAGATGACAACGGCGGGTGGGGAAAACACGGCACTGGATGACCTGAAGCAAGCGATTGCTTCAGGCAGCCTGTCCGATCGGTTGCAGAAACAGGCAAAAGCTTTGGCAGCACAGGCTGAAATGCCTGTGCGTATGTCCGTTCTGGGCCTGCCAAACAGCGGCAAGTCGCAGCTGATCAACCTTCTTGCAGGGTCGGTTCTGCTGCCACCCGGCACGAAGCTTCCAGCGGTGCAACTGACCTTCGGCGACAGCCCGCAGGCTGACTGCACCCTTTCTGATGGTTCTATTGAAACGATTGCAAGCGGCGACTTGGGCGAGGCGGCCCGGCTGGGCCCGGTCTTTGTGGACGCGCGCTATCCCTTGCCCGCCCTGCGCAAGCTGTCATTCCTTGAGGTCGCGGCCGGCCCCTCTTTTGAAGAACAAAAGCGCGCGATGATGTGGGCCGCCAAGCGGACGGACATGGCCGTTTGGTGCACCGAAGCAGAGTTTGGATCACTGGAAGAAGACCTGCTGTCCCTTATGCCTGAGCGCGTGCAAGACAACGCCTTTCTGGTGATGACCAAGGCCGACCTGCTGCAGGCCAACGGGCGCTTGCCGCAGATTTTGGCGACCTTGCAAAGCGCATCGCGGGAATTTTTCGACAAGGTCTATCCGCTTGACGCGCCATCCGCTTTGGCGGCGCGAAAGCCGGACGGCACGGTCGACAAGGACGCGATGCGCGACAGCGGGGCGATTGCCCTGATCTCTGCCATCAAACGTGTCGTGGACCGCGGACAGCAGGCCATGCTTGATCAGGCCGAGCTGTTCCTGCGCCAGGTCGAAGCGAAGCCTGCCAAACCGGCCCCATCTCGGGCAAAGGCCCAACCTGCCGAGGCAGATGCAAAAACTGCGCCAGAAGAGGCGAAGACATCTGAGCCAAGTTCCCTTCTGCCCGCGTCGCGCGAGGCTTGTCAGGTGGCGATCTCGCAGTTGAAGGCCGAAGGCGCCTTCATGGCAGACGCGCTTGCGCAAGATGAGCTGCCACCAGAAACGGTATTGGACACATGCGCCGACACGATCATCTGGCTGTCGGAATATCTTGCAGACAGCGGCGCGCAAGACGATCCCGTTATGGTACGTGCGCGCGCGGCGGCGGTTGATGGCGCGGACCTGATCCAGCTGGTGCAGTTGGAAACCGGCGATGGTGTCAGCGCAGACGCGCTCAGCATCCTTGTGCAGCTCAAGCACGAAATCGAAGGTGCCCTTGCGGCCTAGGCCAAAGCACAGCTTCGACAATTTGATTCAAACAAAAATCAAATTCTTGCCACAGAAATGACCCGCCACGAGGCGCATTGTCTCCAGAAGGAAAACGATCGGGGCTGGTCGAGAGAACAATGCCGGTCGCGTTACGAATTGAAGTTTTGCAGAGCACTAGAGGGTGACAGGATGAAAATGGAAGAGATTGAATCGCAGGCCACGCCAAGCGATGCCCCCGCCGCAGAGGCGCCGCAGGGCGATCTTTCACCTGCATTTACGCGCATCGGCATGGAGACCATTGAGGGGTTTCATGAAAGCATGCTGGATCTGGGCGACTCGCTTCTTGATATTGAAAGCTTCGGTGGGCCTGAGGCCGCCAAGAAGGCCCAGAAGCTGATCCACGCGGTCAAGGAATTTGAACCCTCCATCACCATGATCGGGCAGATCAAGTCGGGCAAAACCTCCCTCGTCAATGCCATGGCTGGCAGGCCCGAACTTTTGCCTGCTGATGTGAACCCCTGGACCTCTGTGGTTACGTCTCTGCACCTCAACCCGTTGGTCAAGGAAGGCGACTCTGTCGCCTCTTTCCAGTTCTTTGACCAGGATGAATGGGACCACCTGGTCGAGAATGGCGGCCGCATCGGTGAGCTGTCCAGCCGGGCCGGTGCCGATGACGAGCTGCAAAAAGTCCGCGAGCAAATCGCCGAGATGCGCGAAAAGACCAAGGCCCGGCTTGGCCGCAAGTTTGAGCTGCTGCTGGGTCAGGTGCATAATTACCGCCATCTCGATGATGAGTTGCTGCAGCGCTACGTGTGCATGGGCGACGATTTCGACGATCCTGAAATGCAGGATGCGCAAGGCCAGTTCGCTGATATCACCAAATCGGCCGATCTCTACATGTCGGCGCCTGCGCTGCCGATTCCGCTATGTATTCGCGACACGCCGGGTGTGAACGACACATTCATGATGCGCGAGCAGATCACGATCAATGCGCTGCGAGGCAGTCGTATCTGCGTTGTGGTTCTGTCGGCCACCCAAGCGCTGAGCTCGATGGATATGGGGCTTATCCGCCTGATCGCCAACGTGCGCGCCCGCGAGGTTGTGATCTTCGTCAACCGCGTGGACGAGCTGGCCGATCCGGCCAAGGAAATCCCGGAAATCCGTGAATCCATCCTGAAAACCCTGTCCGAAAACAACAGTGCTGGCGATATCGAGGTGCTGTTCGGCTCTGCCTACTGGGCCAATATGGCGCTGCAGCAGCAGACCGATGACATCGTCTCTGACAGCAAAGCCGCCCTGATGAAATATGCTGAGGCGGTCGTTGGCCCCGACGCGGAACTCAGCGGCGAGCTCGCCTGGCAGCTGTCAGGCTTGCCCCATCTTTATGCGGCCATTGGCCAGCGTATCACCGAAGGTGAGGGCGCCGAGATGATTCAGACGGTGCGCAAACGCGCGCTTAACCACATCCAGGGCCTCAAAGCGTCGAGCAACGTGGTCTCACTGCGGATGCGGGGCGACAACCTTAAAATGATGGAGCCCGAAAAGCTGGGCAAGCGTCTCGATGAGGTGGAATTGCGCAACGCAACCCATCTGAAAGATCTTATGGCCTCAGTCACGGCGGATTACGCCGCTCGGGTCGATCAATTGCACAAACGCTTTCTGGATCGTGCGCTGGAATCGCTGCTGCAGCATCTGGAAACCAATGGCGAGCAGGAAACCTGGCAATATTCGCCCGACGGGCTTCGGATCCTGCTGCGCTCCAGCTACCAGTCAATGCGCAAGAAGGCCGCGAAGTGCTGTGACACCATTTACGGTCAAGCCGCAGGTGAGTTGACGGATGTGTACCGTGAGCTTTTGTCGATTGATGTCGATGGCTTCACCGTCAATCCGCCTAACACGCCGCAATTCCCTTCGCCCGTGAGCCTGGGCCAAACCATCGCGCTCGATTTGCAGAGCTCGTGGTGGAGCCGTTGGTGGAAGCGCCGCAAGGGGTACCGCGCCTATGCGGAGTCCTTCTACGAGCTGATCGAGGCGGAGACCGCGCCCATCATCAATGACATGAAGGGCAAGCAGGCCGATGACGTGCTGCAGATTGCCTTGCGGGAACTGGATGACTTCCTGTCCGAGCAGGGCGGCATTTTGACCGATGTCAGCTACAAGTCGCAAATCTCGGTCTCGGAGTTGAAAGACCTGTTCGGCATCACCGCCGAGGAAGAGCGCAACGCCCTGTTCCAAATCCTGCTCGATGAGTTTGCGGTCGACGGGGCCAGCGACGAAGAAGACGCAGCGCCTGCGCCGCGCACCCGGCCTGCGGCCGTTCCCAGCCGTGCCGAGCGACCATCCCGCCCGATCCGACCTGTTTCGAGATCTGCCAGCCAGCAAAGTGGAGACACAGCATGACCCCTCCCGCACGCAAGCCGCGTATTGCCCTGATGGGCGAGTTCAGCGCGGGCAAAAGCACCTTGTCGAACCTGCTTCTGGGCGCGCGCCCCTTGCCTGAGAAGGTGACCGCGACCCGATTGTCGCCTGTCTGGATGTCGCAAGGCGTGCAAGAGCCCTACCGCGTGAATGTGGACGGCACAGAGGAACCCGTTTCCCTGACCGAGCTGGAGACCATTCCCGTTGAAGAGACCCGGGTGATCCGCCTGTTTTTTGAGGCCGATATCCTTGGCTTGTGCGATCTGATCGACTTTCCGGGCATCTCTGACCCGAATATGTCCTCTGAAGTGTGGCAACGAATGGTGCCCGAAGTAGATGCCGTATTGTGGTGTACCCATGCCACGCAAGCGTGGCGCCAATCTGAGGCCGCCGCCTGGGAAAGCATCCCCGAACATATCCGCGCGCGCTCCGCGCTGCTGATCACCCGGTTCGACAAGCTGACCACAGAGCGCGACAAGCTGCGTGTGGTCAACCGCGTCAAGAAAGAGACGGCAGGCCTGTTCGAAGCGATTTTCCCGATTTCCCTCACAGAAGCCTTGGCGGCAGGCGATGACTACGAGGCGTTCCAGTCAAGCGGCGGCGTTGCCTTGCTGGAACATCTGATCCCAATGATCGAGGATCTGGCGGCGCAGGATCTTGTAACCCCCGTTTTTGAACCCGCCGCGCCTGCGGCGACGCCTGCCGAGGAAGCGCTTGCCCCGACCCCGGCCTTTGCCAGCTCGCGTGTCGAAGCGTTCCATCCGCCAGAGCCCGAGCCCGAGTTAGAGGCAAAGCTAGACCCCGATTCTGATGTTGAACCGCAAGCCGACCAAGCTCATCTTGATGAGCCATCCGGTCCACAAGCGTCCTTGGACGTTGGCAGTGCGGATGACCTGGCGGATGAGGGCAGCGGCGTCACGGGTCCTGCGGTCATTCCGCGGCGCGTGCGCCCCGCCGGCGCCAAGTTGCGACCCGGTCGCCCGGCGCGTCCTGCTGCCAGCGGGCTTGTTGTCGATATGTCGGATGACACTCCGCGCCCCGTATCGCGGGTCGTTGCGGCCAAGGAACTGCGCTCTATTTTCCACGGTAGCGACGATAACGAAGTGGCATAGGGCTCTGCGCGCAAAACATCTTCCTTTGTGGCAGGGATTGCCGTACCCACAGTGAAAAGCTCGATATTGGGAAGGCTATGGTTCAGGACGCATTGAACGCCGTTTGCGCGCGGGTCGAAGGGTGCGAGACCGTGGCCTTTGTCGACTTGTCCACGCGCATGTCGCTGCTGACCAATGACACCACGCCGGAAAGCCAGGACACCTTGGCTGTTTTGACCGCCGAGGGTGTTTTGGGGTTGCAGACGGGCGACACCGCAATGGTGGGTCATCCTTTGCGCATCCACCTCTTTGTAAAGTCGACAAGCGAGCCCACGGACGCGCTGTGCTGTATCGTCAAGCTCGGCACCGATATTGGCCATGCCCTGAAAGAAATGCGTGCCTGCATCGCCAAGCTCAGCGAAGAGGGGGCGCAGGCATGAGCGAGAAGAAGCAACTTGCCAAAAAGCTAGCAGCGCTCACCGAAGACGCGCTGTTTGAAGGGGGCGCAATGCGTTTGGGCCCCGGCGGTGACAGAGAGGCTTTGGCCCTTATTCTCGAAGCCATCGACAACACTGTCTTGCCCCGCAAACTGACCTTCACGGTTGATGGTGCCTCGGTGACCCTGGCAGTAGGCGGGCGGCGGCTGAGCTCGGTCCTGGCTACAAATGGCCCGGTCAAGGCCGACGCCAAGTTGGTCGGAACGCTGCTGTCCAATTCCGAAACCAAAGCACTTGCAAAGGTTCATGCGCTGCTCGAAAGCGTGGTGACGCGCAACGGCGCGGTCATGCTGAGCCGTGAGGAAGCGGAAGGTCGTGGCGGGCAATCTGACACGGGCGTTGGCGTTGCCACGCTCGCAGAGGCCTGGGATATTGACCCTTATGCTGCCGCTTTGCCGCGTGCCGAGCGCCTGATCCGCTCACTTGGTGACGATCTCGTTGCACATGGCCGTGTCGAAGATAGTGCCCTTAAAGACGAACAAGGGGCGCCCAAAATCATCAAGGCGCTCACCGCGATCCTCCCCTCGGACATACTGCCCAAGGTTGCCGAGCTTGACGATTTGCACAAGGCTGCCGGCAATGACCGGTGCGTGACGTTGGAAGGCCTGCTGCCCGAAGACATGCTCGTTAGTTTCGTGAATGTGGACGGTGATACCATTCTACTGGCGACTGTTTCGGATGCCTGGCCGCAGATTTCCGTAGCTTGGTCAAAGGGTTAAGCTGAATTGGGGCGGGGTGCGCCAGCTCTCGACGCTCTGCTTGCTTAAATTAAACTTAAATTCGCCAAAATTTTAACCAAATCGGCAGCCAGGAAAGTCCGTTAGGTAAGGGCTCCGACGCTTTGCTTTGTTGTGCTGTCCTCAGTCCTCACCATTGGCATCCCGCCGGGGATTGGTCCGGCGTGTACTTTTGAGAGTAGACTAAGGACAAATACATGACCTTCACGATAAGCCCGCCATGCAAAAAAACCATTCAGGCGCTTCTTGTTGTTGCCGCTGGCGTGTTGCCAACGGCGGTCTTGGCAAAGGAAGTGACCCTTCAATCCCCCGACGGCACCGTGAATATCATCGGTGAATATGTCGACTATGTTGAAGATTACTACATTATTCGAACCGGCCTTGGTGATTTGCGAATTTCCAGCTCTCGCGTGAACTGCCTCGGAGCCGTTTGCCCCGACCTGGATAAGGACGCGGTTGATCTAACAATTGCAGGTTCCGAAACAGTTGGCGTGGGCCTTATGCCGTTGCTGATGTCGGGCTATGCCGCCTTCCTCAATGCCGAGGCGATCTGGGACACCTCCGAAGATGGCGCTCAGGTGACGGCAAATCTTGTGGGTGACGATGGGTTTGGGGACGATATTGGCCGTTACGCGGTCTCGTCCAGCTCGTCTTCTGAGGCCTTTCAGGCGCTCCTCGACAAGAGCGCCGATATCGGCATGGCCTCGCGTCGAATCAAACCAGCCGAAGCACGCGCGCTCAAGGCGGATGGCGCGGGCAATATGGTCAGCCCATCCCAGGAATTCATCGTTGCCGTTGACAGCCTCGTCCTGATTGCCAACCCCAGCAACCCCGTGGACGCGCTGTCAATCGATCAACTGCGCGGCATCTATACCGGGGAGATTACGAATTGGGCCGAGCTTGGTGGGCAGGACCAGCCCATTTTGATGGTCGGCCGTCAGGATGGCTCCGGCACCCGCAGCGTGTTTGAAAACCGCCTTTTCGGTGAAGAAAGGGGCCAGCTGACCACAACGGCGCAAATCGCGGAAGACAACCAAACAGTCGCGGAGCTGGTCAACGCTAATCCGGGCGCACTTGGCTATGTTGGCTACGCCTTTCAACGGGGCGCGAAGCCTTTGTCGTTGGTCAACGAATGCGGCATCGCAACCACGCCTGATGCGTTCTCTGCAAAGACCGAGGAATATGCACTTCAACTCAGGCTATACCTCTACACGCGCCATGACATCGCCAATGAAAATGCGGCGAATTTCCTGAATTATGCGATCTCTGATGAGGCCGATAGCGTGATTTCAAAGGCAGGTTTCATCAATCTTGGTATCAGGTCGCGCGTGCAATCCCTTGAGGGCGACCGCGCGCGCTCGTTGCTCGACCCTGATGTGGATCAGTTTGAGGGTGGCGTCATGCGTGAAATGATGAGCGCAATGGTCAATTATGACCGCCTGTCGACCACGTTCCGCTTCAATACCGGCTCCTCCCGGATGGATGAGCGCGGCTTGTTGGATATGAGCCGTCTGGCCGATTATCTTGAAACCAAGCCGCAGGGCACGAAAGTCATGTTTGTTGGGTTCACTGACAGCGTGGGGGCCTTTGCCAGCAACCGCAATTTGTCGCAAGACCGTGCCGGTCAGGTTCAGCAGGCCGTCGCGAATTTTGCCGGCGACCGGCTGTCCCATATTGAGCTGACGCATACGGGCTTTGGCGAAGTTGCACCCTCGGCCTGCAACACCTCGGAAAGCGGTCGCGCGATCAACCGTCGTGTTGAGGTGTGGATTGGTAAAGACGCCCGCTCCTGACGGCAGAGTTTCCGCCAATTCTAGGCACCAAAGGTCCTAAGAAATTGAACGTAGATTTCGATAAATAGAGCATCAGCCGTCGGTGCCGGGAAACTTCGTGTTAACAACTGCCCAGCTATCCCCACGGGATGCAATGGCTGAACAAGACCCACGTGACCAAGTCGCACCGTCCCTATGAAAGCGTGGGCGGACGCGTCACGTCATTGCACGTCGTGGTGATCGGTCTGTCCTTGCTGATGACCATTGGCGCCTACCATTTCTCGAAACAACAAATCGACACACGGACCGAGGCACGTTTTGAGCTTGCAGCCGACCAGGCCATTGCCCTCCTTGAGAACCGTATGCAGAAATATGAAGACGCGCTTTGGGCCGGCGTGGCCTTTATCGATGCGCAAGGCGGCGATATTGGTAAAGAAGAATGGCGCATCTTTGCTGAAAGCCTCCGCTTGCCCGAGAAATATCCCGGTATCAACGGGATCGGCGTTGTGCATTTTGTAACCGAAGCAGCGCTTCAACAATATCTCGCAGCCCGTAAGAGCGAAGCCCCTGGTTTCGACGTCTACCCGGCGCATGACCAAAGCCTGCGGATGCCCATCTCATTTATTGAGCCTCAGGCGCTGAATGCTGCAGCCGTCGGCTTGGATGTCGCCCATGAACGCAACCGTCAAACAGCAGCACTCAAGAGCCGCGATACCGCGTCAGCCCAGATCACCGGACCGATTGTTCTTGTCCAGGATGAAAGCAGCACACCCGGCTTTCTGTTTTATGCGCCGTTCTATGAGGGTGGGATGCCCGCAAACGCGGCAGACCGGGAGCAGCGCGCCTTGGGGGCGGTCTATGCGCCCTTCGTTGTGCATAATCTCATGGAAGGGCTGCTGGCAAAAGAGCTGCGCGATGTCCGCTTCAGCATCCGAGACGGGGGCGAGCTGATTTATGACGAACACAGTCAAAGCGATCCGCTGGCTGACCCCACACCCATGTATCGCGACACACGCAGCATCGAACTTCACGGTCGGCAGTGGGAGCTGGATATTGCCTCAAATTTGGCGTTCCGCGCCAGCAACAGCTACGCACAGCCCAATGTCATTTTGTTTGGGGGCTTGCTGATCGAAGCATTGATCATCGCCATTCTGGTGATGATGTCGCGGGCTAACATCAAAGCAACGCGCTATGCCAAAGAGCTGACATTCGAGTTGCGCAGTGAAAAAGAAAAGCTGGCCAAGACCAACCGAGAACTTGAGCAATGTGTCTACCTGATGTCGCATGACCTCAAAACACCATTGCGCGGAATTGGCGGGCTTGCCGATATGATACGGGATGACCTGCAGGATTATTTCATGTCTCCCAAGGCTGACCCAAAGGTCTCCGAGAATTTGCAGCGGATCGAAGAACGGGTTGGTCGTCTCAATGATCTAAGCAACGGCGTCCTTGAATGGGCGGCAATCGATCAGGCGGGTTTTGAAGCAGAACCGGTCAGCCTTATACGCACGGTGCAGGCGATGCGTCGGGACCTCGACTTGGATCGCGACGCGCTCAACCTGTCGAGCGAGCTTGACTATATCCATGTCGACGCACCCAATTTCGTGCGTGTCCTGCAAAATCTGGTCAGCAACGCCAAACTCCATCACGACAACCCCTCTCATATTCGCATCGATATTTCGATACGGGTCGAAGACGGACGATGTGTTGTCGCTGTATCAGATAATGGCCCAGGTATCGAAGAGCGGCATCACAACCGCATTTTCGATGTGTTCCAGACTCTGGGATTACCTAATTCAACGCCTGGCTCGGGATTAGGGCTGGCGATCGTCAAGAAAACCGTCGAAGGGCATCGCGGTTCGGTGAAGCTGACCTCAACCCAAGGTGAAGGGTCATGTTTTGTCTTTGATTGGCCGCTCCCAGAGGCGGTTGCGAATAGAAAGCAGGCTGCGTGATATGCCGAAAGATATGAATATATTGCTCGTTGAGGACAATGACCTTGATGTCGAAATCCTTCAGCGTGCCTTAACGAAAATCGATGCCGATGTCTCTTTGGTGCGGGCCAGAGATGGGCTCGAGGCGCTCGAGATGTTGCAGTCGATGGCCGGCACAGGCACTGTTCCAAATCCGCTTATCGTATTGCTCGACATCAACATGCCGCGCATGACAGGGCATGAATTTCTGGCAGCGCTTCGCACAACGGAAGAGATTTCGACCGCGCGCGTCTTCGTGTTCACAACCTCCTCCAGCCAAAAAGATATTGATCAGGCCTATAGTCACAATATCTGCGGCTACGTCGTTAAGCCGCATAATTCCAAAGAGCTTCGGGAGCTTCTCTCTACCCTGAACGGCTTTTGGATCAGCTGTGAAAA
>CAYLVP010000006.1:35205-70254 GCA_964387155.1 uncultured Rhodobacterales bacterium
CTAAATTTGGCCATGTCATGGTTGTCGATGATAGCAAGGTCGATCGAATGATTTGCCAAAGGGCAATCATGCGGAGCGGGTTGTTCGCTGGTGCAATCATGTTTGACAGCGGGCGCGCGGCGCAGGCGCATCTATTGCGCAACTCATCTCCTAAGATCGATCTTATTTTGCTTGATGTGAATATGCCGGGTCTCAACGGGTTTGAATTTGTCGAACAGCTTTACCATGCCAAAGGCAGCCGCCTGCCACCCCCGGTATTGCTTATGTTGACCATCGAACCGCCGACGCATCTTTTGGCAAGAGTGCGCGATTTTGCGTGTTTTTTCGGAACGATTGCAAAGCCAATCACGCCGGCTCGGCTGGTCGAGGGCGTAAAGCTGCTCGGCGTCCCTCAACCAAAAGAGATATTGTGAATGACCAATGCTTTGTCAGCCAGCTTGGCGGTTCCCGCACCGCTCCAGCGCGAAGACTGCACCGATGCTGTTTCGCAAGAACGCAAGATGTTGGAGGAATTCATTTACTTGGTCAGTCATGATGTCCGTGCGTGCCTGCGCGCATTATGCGAGGTGCCGCAATGGATCAGAGAGGACCTTGAAAGCGAAGGCCAGGAGATTTTTGCCTCGGTGGCCCAAAGCCTTGACCTGCTAGAAACCAATACCAGCCGGTTGGACCAAATGATGCAGGACCTGCTGGAATTTTCGCGGGTCGGGCGCATGCAAAGCAGCGCTGCTTCGTCACTTTCGTCCCGGTTGCAAGAGGTCCTTAAAACGCTCAGTGACGCCCCCCACCTCAAAACAGAAATGTCTTTGGCGGTCGATCAATTCCCGCTCGGGCCAGAGGACCTTGGTCGCGTTCTCCATGCGTTGCTCGGAAATGCGTCGAAGCACCACGACCGCAGCCACGGCGAGGTACATATCCTGTCTACGCTCAAGCAAGGGCGTATTATATTACAGGTCTTGGATGACGGTCCAGGGATTGAAGAAAAATACCACGAAAAGGTGGTCGGGCCAATGACCACGCTGCGACCCCGCGACGAGGTTGAGGGCAGTGGGATGGGGCTCGCGATTGCAAACAAGGTGGCGGAGCATTACGGAGGCAAGCTTGCATTCACTGCTGGGCTCAAGGGGCGCGGTCTGGGTGTGGAGCTGTCCTTTCCTGCGGCTGCATCAGACGAATTAAGTGTTTGATAATAAGGCAGGAAAAGGAAATTCTCTTCTTCTGTTTACGAATGCTTCTTAGTTTTGGGGGATATAGAAAGCCTCAGTCATTTCTAGGTTGTCTCCATGCTCCATACCCCATCTGCTTTAGAAGTCTACTCCCCGCCGCCGGGTCACCCTTTTGCTGTTTTGCTCGTTGATGACAACGATTTTGATAGACAGCGGATCAAGCGGATCAGCGAAAGAACTGAGCTGACCATCCATATCCATGAGGCGCCCTCTCTTGCGGCGATGCAGGACGCGGTTCGACGGACTAAGTTCGAGTTGGTCTTGCTTGACTATCAGCTGGCTGACGGGGACGGCCTGGATGCGCTTGAAATTCTGAGAGGCAGCGAGCTGCAAAGCGAAACCGGGGTCATTATGATCACGGGCAACGAGCGGACCGACGTGGCCGTTACGGCTTTTCGGAACGGCTGCAGCGACTTCGTTTCAAAATCGGCGATGTCGCCGGACGTGATGCGTTCTGCGATGCTGCGCACCCTAGGCACTGTCGAAGAAATGCGCGCGCAAAACAGGACGCGTGCGCGCTTTAAGGAGCAGATTGAGGGTGCTGTTGTCGAATCTCTGAGCGGAGCAAGAGCGCAAGACGCGTTCAGAGAGATGGTTCAAACCGCCCGGGGCTCTGCCATTTCTGACGCTGAATTGGCTCATCAGATTGAGCTGCAGCAGATTTTCAAACAAATGGAGGAGGACGACGAATTTCATTTTGGCTAAAGTGAATTCTATCGTTGCGCGTCATTCTTCGAACCTCGGTTCAGACAATGATGTCGTAGACCGAGTTTACGTTTGAACGTCTGGGGGGTCGCGTGTTTGGTCGCCACCTGCCTTGTTCGGCTGATATGGGCTGATTTCGAAACCGGCAGAAGACCGCAGATCGTGACACAAAGATACCGAGTATTCTCACCAATGCGAGACAAAAACCGGCCGGTTTCTCTTTCATCTGCGCAAGCGGGTCTGGCGGCTTGGTCAACATCTATAAACAGCATCGCGCGCCTTTAACTGTATAAGCGTTGGACCTAATCCCGTGCGGCTTCGACAAGCTGCAACACGCTGGGACCGATGGCCTCGACGATCAACGCCACGCCCGAAGCGTCCGGGTGGATGCCATCGGCCTGCATGTGATTTTGCATGACAAATGACAAGTCATCCAGCGCGGCCAAACCCTCCAAAAAATTTTTGAAAAGCAGAACGTCATGCTTTTGCGCGAGATCAGGGTAAATCGCCTCGAACGCATCTTCGTAGGCAGCACCAAAATTGGCAGGTGCGTCGATACCGACCAATAATGTGGGCAGCTCTTTTGCATTAATTCTCTCTAGGATGGCGTCGAGATTGGCGCGTGCCTGCTCTGGCGGCAAACCACGCAAAACATCGTTGCCGCCAAGCGCCACGATCACCGCGTCGACCTCGTCGTTCAGCGTCCAATCAATCCGCGACAACCCACCTGCGGTCGTATCGCCCGATACGCCGGCGTTCAGCAGCGCAACATCTGCACCCGCCGCATCAAGATAGCGTTGCAGCTGCGGCACAAACCCGTCCTGCGGAGGCAGCCCGTATCCTTGGGTCAGACTGTCGCCCAGCGCGGCCACGGTTACAGTGTCAGCTGCAACCGGCAGCGCCAGCAAAACCAGCGCGCATAGGTTGAGCGTGGCCAGTCGGGACCTATCTACCCTCTTGAACAGACCGGAGGCCGCCTTGCCCATTCTCTCCCTCAAAGACGCTACCCTGTCGCTCGACGGCAATGCCGGGATGGTCCACATCCTCAAAGGCATCTCACTGAATGTCGCGCGTGGCGAAACGGTGGGGCTCACGGGGGCGTCGGGCTCGGGCAAATCGTCTCTCCTGATGCTGATGGGCGGGTTGGAGCGCGCCACTTCGGGTCTGGTGCAGGTCGCGGGTCAGGACCTGACCCCGATGGGGGAGGATGCCCTGGCGCGGTTCCGCAGGCAACATATGGGCATCGTGTTCCAATCCTTCCACCTTATTCCGACGATGACCGCGCTGGAAAATGTGGCGCTGCCCCTGGAACTTGCCGGAGAGGCGGAGGCATTCGCGCGGGCGGCGGCTGAATTGTCTTCCGTCGGCCTGGGTGAACGGGTCGGCCACTACCCGTCCCAGATGTCAGGGGGTGAGCAGCAGCGTGTGGCCCTCGCCCGCGCCGTTGTGGCGCGCCCTGACGTGCTTTTGGCAGATGAGCCGACCGGCAACCTTGATGCCGCCACCGGCGAGATGGTGATGGACCTGCTATTTGATCTGCGCGACCGCCACGGGGCCACCCTGATCCTTGTCACCCATGCACCGGAATTGGCCGCGCGATGCGACCGCGTCATCCAATTGCGAGATGGGCTGATCATCGACGACACGCTGACGGTCGCTGCCCAATGAGCGCCATGGCCATGGCCTGGCGTATCGCGCGCCGCGAGCTGCGCGGCGGTGTGCGGGGGTTTCGCGTGTTCTTGGCGTGCCTTGCCATCGGGGTCGCCGCAATTGCGGCCATCGGGACTGTGCGTGGTGCGATCGAGGCAGGGCTTAGCCAGCAAGGCGCGGTGATCCTTGGCGGCGATGCCGAAATTCAGCTGACCTACCGCTATGCCACGCCCGAGGAACGCAGCTGGATGGAGGCGCAGGGCGATGTGTCGGAAGTGGTCGACTTCCGCTCCATGTTGGTCACTGATGCCGAAGAACGCGCGCTGACGCAGGTGAAAGGGGTGGATGGTCTTTACCCGCTCTATGGTGATGTAAGCCTTGACCCGGCCATGCCCTTGGAAGACGCGCTTGCGGGTGCCGAGGGCCTGCCGGGGATCGTCATTGACCCGGTGCTGATGGACCGGCTGGGCCTGTCTGTGGGGGATATAACCAATCTGGGCGCGCAGGAATTTGTGGTGATGGCGGCCCTTGAGCGTATGCCTGACAGCGCAGGTGGAGGGTTCAGCCTCGGTCCGCCAAGCATGGTCGCCTCCAAAGCGCTTGCCGAGTCCGGGCTTGTCGCCCCTGGCACCTTGTTTGAAACGCAGTACCGTATCCGCACTGGCCTCGATCCCGCTGACCTGAAGGCCAGCGCGGCAGAGCAGTTGGAGGGCACCGGATATCGCTGGCGCGACCGGCGCAACGGGGCACCTGGCGTGTCCGAGTTTGTCGAACGCCTATCAGCGTTCCTCGTGCTGGTAGGATTGACTGGGCTGGCTGTGGGCGGGGTCGGGGTCTCCGCCGCTGTGCGCGCCTACCTTGCGGAGAAGACGCAGGTGATTGCGACGCTCCGCTCCCTCGGGGCCACGCGTCAGGTGGTGTTTCAGGCCTATCTCATGCAGATCGCGGTTTTGGCAGCCATTGGCACACTGTTGGGGCTGGTCATCGGGACAGCTGCCCCGTTCCTGTTTGCGCCTCTGATCGAAGCGCGGTTGCCGGTGCCGTTGGCGTTCGCACTTCGCCCCCAGCCGCTGCTTGAGGCTGCTTTGTACGGCGGCCTGTCTGCGGCGCTGTTTACGCTTTGGCCGCTGGCCCAAACAGACGAGATCCGGGCCGCCGCCTTGTTCCGCGATGCGCGGCAAGGGGTCAGCGGCTGGCCCCGCCCTTTCTGGTTCGCCACCTGTGCAGTGATCCTTATGGTTCTGGTCACATCTGCGGCTTACCTCACTGGGCTGTGGCGGCTGACCTTTTGGGCCGCAGGCGGCGTTCTGGGCGCATTCGTGCTGCTGCTCCTGGCCGCCACCGGGATCAAGGCACTCGCACGTCGCATAGCGCCGCGCCTGGGCTCCGCACGCAGTTTGCGGTTTGCGCTCGGGGCCGTTGGCGGGCCGGGCAGGGAGGCGCATTCCGTTGTGGTGTCGCTTGGTCTGGGCCTGTCGGTGCTTGCCGCCGTAGGCCAGATTGATTGGAACCTGCGCAATGCCATCACCACCGACTTGCCAGAGGTCGCGCCGGCTTATTTCGTGGTCGATATCCAGCCTGATCAGCTGGGTTCTTTGACCAAGCTGCTGCGCGAAAAGCATACTGTCCGCCGGATTGAAACCGCGCCGATGCTGCGGGGCGTAATCACCCAGATTAACGGGCAGGCTGCGATGGACGTGGCAGGCAACCACTGGGTCCTGGAAGGCGATCGCGGCATCACATACTCGGTGACGCCGCCTGACGGCACCACGCTGACGGACGGTGCATGGTGGGCGGCGGATTATAGCGGCCCCCCGCAGATCAGTTTTGCCGCGGAAGAGGCCGCAGAGATGGGGCTGTCGCTGGGTGACAGCCTCACGGTCAACGTCCTTGGCCGCGACATCACTGCAGAGATCACGTCTTTCCGGGAGGTTGATTTCTCGACCGGCGGGATTGGTTTCATTCTGTCGATGAACCCTTCCGCCCTTCAAGGGGCACCGCATAGCCATATCGCGACTGTCTACGCTGAGCCAAATTCTGAAGGTGCCTTGCTGCGCGAAATGGCCCAAGCCTATCCAAATATCACCGCCATCCGCGTGCGGGATGCGATTGACCGCGTCTCTGAGGTCCTGTCAGGGATTGCGGCCGCTGTGACCTATGGGGCGCTTGCCACATTGATCACCGGCGGCGTTGTGCTTGTCGGCACCGCAGCTGCGGGGGAGCGGGCGCGGGTCTATGAAGGGGCCATCCTCAAGACCTTGGGCGCGACGCGCGGCGCGGTCTTGAGCAACTTCCTCCTAAGGTCGGCATTGCTGGGTTTGACTGCAGGGTTGATTGCACTTGTCGCCGGTGTCGCGGCCGGCTGGGCGGTCAGCACCTTTGTGATGGAGACGAGCTTTCGCGTGGCCCTGCCCTCGGCGCTTGCCATTATTCTAGGCGGGATCGCCGCGACTTTGGCCACCGGTGTTTTCTTTGCCTGGCGTCCTTTGGCGGCCCGGCCCGCGCAGGTGTTACGGGCGCAGGGATAAACCGGCGTGGCGCACAACATCGGCGATCTTGCTGAACTGATCGGTCAGCGGGCTGGTCTTCCGCCAGATCATCCCGATGGTTCTGCTGGGAGGGGGCGCGTCGAACTGGGCCACGCTGACCGGGGCGGAGCGCGTTTCGACAGACACGGCCATCTCGGGGATCAAGGTCACGCCGAGGCCAGAGCCTACCATTTGCACCAAGGTAGACAGCGAGCTGCCATCCAGCCCCGCGCGTGGCCGCGTCGGGCTGACATTGCAGAACGACAAAGCCTGATCGCGAAAACAATGCCCGTCCTCAAGCAAGAGCAGCTTCATCTGTTGGAGTGTTTGACCATCTGGCACCGGTAGGCCCGCCTCTGCCTCTGGCCGGACGAGCACAAAATTTTCGTCAAACAGGGCCACTTCGGTAAAGGAAGGCTCCGAGACCGGCAGAGCCACAATCGCGGCATCCAGCTTTCCGTCCGACAATTCGGCAATCAGCCGGGGTGTCAGCGTTTCGCGAATATGCAGATCAAGCCCCGCATGCTGGTCGCGCAACCGCGCGATGAACCCGGGAAGCAGATAGGGCGCGACGGTGGGAATCACCCCGATGCGGAGCTGGCCCAGCAGTTCCGACTGCGGCGCGCGCGCCAACTCGGACAGCTCATCCACCGCCCGCAGGATAGGGCGGATGCGGGCGGCGAACTCCGCCCCGAAATGCGTCAGACGGACTTGCTTTGGGCCGCGCTCGAACAAGGCCGTGCCAAGGCTGTCTTCCAATTCCTTGATCTGCATGGACAAAGCAGGTTGCGAGATGGCGCAGACCTCTGCGGCACGACCAAAATGCTGATGTTGGGCAAGAGCCTCAAAGTAGCGGAACTGTTTCAGCGTCAGATTGTTCATAAGCTTAGGTTATCGAGGGCATCAGAAAATTCAACTTAAACTAATTGCAGGAGTTTGATACGCAAGCAATTAGCTACGTTACACCAGCAGCAAATTGGAGAATGCCATGGACGGAAATCCCACAGATAACGCCGCGAAATGCCCCATGATGGGCGGCTTCGAGGTCAACACCGTTGTCAAAGAGATGAACAACCGCCTGTGGTGGCCCAACCAGCTGGATCTGCGGGTGCTCAAGCAAAATGTCAAAGAGATCGACCCTATGGGCGACGACTTTGACTATGCTGAGGAATTCAAGAGCCTCGATCTCGCCGCTGTCAAAGCTGACCTCACCGCCCTGATGACCGACAGTCAGGACTGGTGGCCGGCAGATTATGGCCATTACGGCCCTCTGTTCATTCGCATGGCCTGGCACAGCGCGGGGACCTACCGTATCTCCGACGGCCGCGGCGGCGCGACCTCAGGCACGCAGCGCTTTGCCCCGCTCAACAGCTGGCCAGATAATGGCAATCTCGACAAGGCCCGCCGTCTTCTGTGGCCAATCAAACAGAAATACGGGCGCAAACTGTCCTGGGCGGATCTGATGATCCTCGCAGGCAATGTTGCGTTGGAATCGATGGGCTTTGAGACCTACGGCTTTGCCGGTGGCCGCGCCGATGTGTGGGAACCTGAAGAGGACATTTACTGGGGGCCAGAGTCTGAATGGCTCACAGACAAGCGCTATACCGGCGACCGCGAGCTTGAAGGGCCGCTGGCCGCTGTCGAAATGGGTTTGATCTATGTGAACCCGGAAGGGCCAAACGGCAACCCTGACCCTGTGGGCTCGGGCCGCGACATTCGCGAGACCTTTGCCCGCATGGCGATGAATGACGAGGAAACCGTCGCCCTCGTGGCAGGCGGCCACACCTTCGGCAAGGCGCATGGTGCGGCGGACCCGAACCAATATGTTGGTCCTGAGCCCGAGGGCGCAGACATGGCCGCGATGGGGCTGGGCTGGTTGTCGAGCTATGAAACTGGCCACGGCAAGCACACCATCACCTCTGGCATCGAAGGCCCCTGGACGCCGAACCCGACCAAATGGGATGACGGCTATTTTGACGTGCTGTTCGGCTATGAATGGGAGCTGACAAAGAGCCCCGCTGGCGCGCATATCTGGCACGCCAAGGACCTGCCCGAGAATGACCACGCCCCAGAGGTTGACGGCTCGGGCGAGAAGGTGCCGCTGATGATGACCACCGCCGATATGGCGCTGCGCATGGATCCGGCCTACGAAAAGATCTCGCGTCGCTTCCAGCAAAACCCGGACGAGTTCGCCGCAGCTTTTGCAAAAGCATGGTACAAGCTCACCCACCGCGACATGGGGCCTTATGTCTGTGGCCTGGGCGATGAGGTTCCTGCTGAGCCGCTGATCTGGCAAGACCCCGTGCCCGAAGTAGACCACCCCTTGGTGGGGGACGCAGATGTCGCCGCGCTGAAGGCGAAGATTCTGGAAACGGGTCTTTCTGTCTCGCAACTGGTCACGACGGCTTGGGCGTCTGCCTCGACCTTCCGCCACACCGACCGTCGCGGCGGCGCGAATGGGGCCCGCATCCGCCTCGCCCCGCAAAAAGACTGGGAGATCAACCAACCGGCCCAGTTGCAGGACATTCTGGCGAAGCTGGAGGAGGTGCAAGCGGGCTTCAATTCTGGCGAGAAGAAAATCTCGATGGCTGATTTGATCGTGCTGGCCGGTGCGGCTGGTGTCGAGAAGGCTGCCAAAGATGCCGGTGTCGATGTGACTGTTCCATTCACCCCGGGCCGGACCGACGCGACGGACGCAATGACCGACGCGGAGTCCTTCGCGCCGCTTGAGCCGAAATCAGATGGGTTCCGCAACTTCCTGTCGAAGAACCCGCACCGCTCCCAATCCGAGCTGTTGATCGACCGTGCGCATCTTTTGGGGCTGAGCGCTCCTGAGATGACCGTGTTGTTGGGCGGGCTGCGTGTGATGAAAGCAACCGTCGGTGACAGCAATGTCGGCGTGTTGACCCACCGCCCCGGCGTGCTCAGCACTGATTTCTTCGTCAACCTGATGGACATGAGCACCAAATGGTCAGAGGTCGATGGCGTTGACGAGTTCGAAGGCCGCGACAGCAAAACGGGCGATGTCAAATGGATGGCGTCCTCGGTTGACCTGCTGTTTGGCTCCAACTCGCAGTTGCGGGCTCTGGCCGAGGTCTATGCGATGGACGATGCTGGCGAGAAATTCGTCAGTGATTTCGTCGCCGCCTGGACCAAGGTGATGATGGCGGATCGGTTCGAACTGGCTTAACGCGACCGGCGTAATTTGAAATAGCGGCGCCCCCAGTTAAGGGGCGCCGTTTTTTGTTGGGGCCGCCCATCTGGCAATTGACCCGCTGCGCCTTGCGCTGAACTATCGCGGGAGGAGGGCACAAGATGCTGACGCGCTACCCGACGGTGGAGGAAACCCGGCAAGGGTTTCGCTGGGATATCCCGGAATTCTACAATATTGGCTTGGATGTCAGCGACCGGCCCGCGATGCTGACCCCCAACACACCGGCCATTATTGACGTGGCGCAGGATGGCAGCGCCCAAGCCACCAGTTTTGCCCAACTGCGCGACCTGTCCAATCAGGTGGCGGGCATGTTTGCGGCCCGGCTGAGCCCCGGGGACCGCATCGCCGTCCTGCTGCCGCAATGCCTTGAGACCGCGCTCGGCCATATTGGGGCGTTCAAAATGGGCGCGATTTCCATCCCGCTTTTCACTTTGTTCGGCCCTGAGGCGCTGTTGCACCGGCTGCGGGATTCAGGCGCGAAAGCCATTGTCACCGATGCGGCCGGGGCTGACCGGCTGGCGCCGTTGCGGCCCGAGCTGCCGACGCTGGAGCATATCTACGTCATCGATACCCCAACCGACGATGTTCTGGATTTCCAGCGAGAATACAGCGCCCAGCCCGTGGGGTTTAGCGCTGCCAAGACGCGCGCCGAAGACCCTGCGCTGCTCATCTACACCTCCGGGACCACCGGCAACCCCAAGGGCGCGCTGCATGCGCATCGGGTGCTGATTGGCCACCTGCCTGGGGTAGAGATGAGCCATGACTTTTTCCCGCAGCCAAAAGACCGCATCTGGACCCCGGCGGATTGGGCCTGGATCGGCGGGCTGCTGGACGTGCTCCTGCCCGCTTTGCATCACGGGGTCGCCGTTGTGGCCCATCGCTTCGCAAAGTTTGACGCGCAGGCGGCTTTTGCGCTGATACGCCGCCATAAGGTGCGCAACGCCTTCCTGCCGCCGACCGCACTCAAGATGATGCGCGAGGCCGCACCCTCACTGCACCCGCCTTTGGCTCTCAGATCCGTGGCCAGCGGCGGGGAGACTCTTGGCGCTTCCTTGATTGACTGGGGGCAGCGCGTGTTTGGGACGACCATCAACGAGTTTTACGGCCAGACGGAATGTAACATGATCGTCTCCTCCTGTGGCGCGCTTGAGCCAGCGGAGCCGGGCGTTACGGGGTTTGCCGTGCCGGGCCACCGGGTCGCGGTGATCGATGCGGCAACCGGGGCACAACTGCCCGGTGGTGAGACCGGAGAGATCGCGGTACAAGCGCCCGACCCGGTGATGTTCTTGCGCTATTGGAACCAGCCAGAGGCGACGGAGGCCAAGTTTGTCGACGGCCCTGACGGCAGGTGGCTGCTGACCGGGGACAAAGGCTTTGTTACACCGACAGGCCGGATCAAATATGTCGGGCGCGATGATGATGTGATCTCTAGCGCGGGCTACCGCATAGGCCCGGGGGAAATCGAAGACTGTCTGACCGGCCACCCTGCCGTCCGCCTTGCAGGCGTTGTGGGCCGCCCTGATGCGCTGCGTGGGAGCGCGATCATTGCCTTCGTGAGCCTGACCGAGGGCTATGCCCCCTCAGATGCGCTTGCAGACGAGATCGCCGGGCATGTCAAAACCAGCCTGGCCGCGCATGAGTATCCGCGCGAGGTCCGGTTTGCCCAAGAGATGCCCATGACCACGACGGGTAAGATCATCCGCGCAACGCTGCGCGACTGGGCGCGCGAGCCATCCTAGGGGCGGCTCAGTGGGCCGTGCCGAAAGCAGGTGACAACGTGGTCATTGACGAGCCCAGCGGCCTGCATGAACGCGTAGACGGTTGTGGGCCCACAAAACTTGAACCCCGCTTTCTTGAGGTCTTTCGACAGTTGGGTGCTGATCGGCGTTGAGCCGGGCACATCCGCCAAGCTCTGGCGCGCAGGTTGCAGCGGGGCGCCATTGACATAGCGCCAGATAAAGTCGGAAAACCCGTCCTGCGCCTCAATGTCGAGCCAGCTGCGCGCGTTGCTGATGGTCGCCTCGATCTTGCCTCGGTGCCGGATGATGCCATCGTCTTTGAGCAACGTCTCGACCTCCGCCGCGCCCCATTTAGCGATGACCTCAGGCTGAAACCCCGCGAAGGCCCGCCGGAACCCTTCACGCTTGCGCAGGATGGTGATCCAGCTGAGCCCGGCCTGAAACCCCTCCAGAGTCAACGCTTCGAACAGCGCGCGTGGGCAGCGTTCCGGCACGCCCCATTCGGTGTCATGATAGTCGATGTAAAGCGGCTCGCTTTCGCACCAGCTGCACCGGTTGGTCATAGTTTCATTCATCCCATCTGGTTGGCAAACCGCGCCAAAGATCATCGCGCTCAAGAGGACAGGCTGCAAGGCCGATGATGAAAATTAGAACAAAAGTGGAGAATTAACCCGCATTTAAAGACTGGTCCTTTAGGCAATTCGCATCTGCCCAGAGGATAGTACCCGTGACCGAGAGTTCAGTGCCCAGACTTGCCGACAACCCGCTTGCCGCAGCCGTCGCGCAGCGCGATGCAGATACGCTTTCAATGGTAAGGGACGCTTTGAACAAGCGCCAGGTCATGCTGGCCTATCAGCCCATCGTGCACACCGCAAACGCCACGAAGCCCGCCTTTTTCGAAGGTCTGATCCGCGTGATGGACGACACCAAACGGGTGATTCCGGCGCGTGAGTTTATCTCGACAATCGAGCCGCTTGCCGAAGGCCGCATCATCGACTGTCTCGCGTTAGAGCTTGGCTGCCGGGCCTTGACGGATAACCCGGCTTTGCGACTGTCGATCAATATCTCCCCCCGCACGATTGGGCATCCCCGATGGGACCAGGTGTTTGAACACGCAATTACAACGGATCCGACCTTGGGCGAGCGGCTGATCATCGAGGTCACGGAAGCCTCCGCAATGAGCATGCCCGACGTGGTCGTGAATTTTATGGAGCGGCTCCACAATCACGGGGTCAGCTTCGCGCTCGATGATTTTGGCGCGGGCTACACCGCGTTCCGCTACTTCAAGGATTTCTATTTCGATCTCGTCAAAATCGACGCGAGCTTCATTCGCAACATTCACACCGACCGCGACAGCCAGATTCTGACCGAAGCGCTGGTTTCCATCGCGCGGCATTTCGATATGTTCACGGTTGCAGAAGGTGTCGAGGCCGAAGGTGAGGCGGAATATCTGATCGACGCAAAAGTCGATTGTTTGCAGGGCTACCTCTTTGGTGCACCACGGCTGCAACTGCCCAAAAATGCTGCGCAAACGACGCAGTTAGCGGGCTGAGATAACGCCAGAAATCCCATTTAGTTCCCTTTAATTTCTCAATTATTTGTCTGTTTGCGTAACCCGTTTCGGCTTGTTACGACACTGCGGTATTCGCGCCTTTTTACGCGCAAACAGACAGATTCGTTCATCGACGCGTGGCGTCGGAAAGGGAAACTCATGACCAATGTTGTAATCGCCTCGGCTGCCCGCACGGCTGTCGGAAGCTTCCTCGGTTCATTTGCAAATACACCCGCGCATGATCTTGGAAAGGCCGTGCTCGAAGCGGTGGTTGAGCGTGCGGGTATCGACAAATCTGAAGTGTCCGAAACGATCCTCGGCCAGGTCTTGACGGGCGGTCAGGGCCAGAACCCTGCGCGCCAAGCACATGTCAACGCGGGCCTGCCCATTGAGAGCGCCGCTTGGGGCATCAACCAGGTCTGTGGGTCGGGATTGCGTGCAGTCGCCCTTGGCGCGCAGCATATCCAGCTTGGTGACGCGGCGATCGTCGCGGCAGGCGGGCAGGAAAACATGTCGATGAGCCCCCATGTCGCCAACCTGCGTCAGGGTCAGAAGATGGGCGATATGAAATATATCGACTCGATGATCCGCGACGGGCTCTGGGACGCCTTCAACGGCTACCACATGGGCCAAACCGCCGAGAATGTTGCCGAGAAGTGGCAAATCAGCCGCGACGCCCAGGACGAGTTTGCCGTTGCATCGCAAAACAAGGCGGAGGCTGCACAGAAGGCTGGAAAATTCGCTGACGAGATCACCTCGGTCGTGGTGCCCAATCGGAAGGGCGATATTACGGTCGACGCTGACGAGTACATCCGCCACGGCGCGACGATGGAAGCGATGGGCAAACTGCGCCCCGCTTTCACGAAGGACGGTTCGGTGACGGCGGCCAATGCTTCCGGTCTGAATGACGGGGCAGCAGCCACTTTGCTGATGACGGCGGATGATGCCGAGAAGCGCGGGATCGAGCCCCTTGCACGGATCGTATCCTACGCGACAGCCGGCCTTGATCCATCGATCATGGGGGTCGGCCCGATCTATGCCTCGCGCAAGGCGCTGGAGAAGGCGGGCTGGAAGCCCGAAGACCTCGATCTTGTTGAGGCCAACGAGGCCTTTGCCGCACAGGCCTGCGCCGTGAACAAGGACATGGGCTGGGACCCGGCGATTGTGAACGTCAATGGCGGTGCAATTGCAATTGGCCACCCGATCGGCGCATCGGGCTGCCGCGTTTTGAATACGTTGCTCTTTGAGATGCGCCGCCGCGACGCCAAGAAGGGTCTGGCGACCCTGTGTATTGGCGGCGGCATGGGCGTGGCGATGTGCGTCGAACGTCCCTAGCCCCAAACCCGGGTTGCGCGTGAACACCGCGCAACCTGCCAGACCCATCAGATAGATATCCAAATCAGATTCAGGAGGAATCATTATGTCCCGTGTTGCACTCGTAACAGGTGGCTCCCGCGGCATTGGCGCGGCGATCTCGAAAGCGCTGCAGGCCGAGGGTTGCAAGGTTGCGGCGACCTATGCCGGCAATGACGAAAAGGCTGCGGCCTTTACCAAAGAAACCGGCATCAAGACCTACAAATGGGACGTCGCTGATTACGACGCTTGCACCGCTGGTATTGCCCAGATCGAAGCAGATCTTGGCCCGGTCGAGGTGCTGGTCAACAATGCGGGCATCACCCGCGATGCGCCTTTCCATAAAATGACCCCACAGCAGTGGTCGGAGGTGATGAACACAAACTTGTCGGGGGTCTTCAACATGACCCACCCGGTTTGGCCCGGCATGCGAGAGCGCAAATTCGGCCGCATCATTACGATCAGTTCGATCAATGGCCAGAAGGGTCAATTCGCTCAGGCAAACTATGCTGCCGCGAAGGCGGGCGATATCGGTTTCACCAAAGCGCTTGCACAAGAGGGCGCGCGGGCCGGCATCACGGTGAATGTCGTGGCACCTGGCTATATCAACACAGAGATGATGAGCACCATCCCTGAGAAGGTGATGAACGAGGTTATCCTGCCGCAAATCCCCGTTGGCCGCTTGGGTGAAGCGGAAGAGATTGCGCGCACGGTGGTTTTCCTGGCCTCCGACGATGCGGGCTTTATCACCGGCTCGACCATCTCTGCCAATGGCGGCCAATATATGAGCTGACGGCCACCACACCGCCAACATTTAAGGGGCCGCGTTTTGTGACGCGGCCCCTTTTTTTATCCGCACCCCTGACCGGGATCAGGAGCCTGGGCGAAGGGCAGAGAAGATCCGCGGAACGGCGTGCAGCATGTTTTTCAGGGCCTGACCACGCGCTTCATGCGCGATGCGCTGGGCGTTGTTGATGCGGGCGTCGTGATGTGTCTCGGTCATGATGTTGCTCCTCAAAGCGACGATATTATCTGAATTGAGATGAATATGGCCTTGCGTGAACAGTCTGACAAACGAGACTTTTCAGCGCTTCAGTTAAGATATACTAATGTGACCCATGGATCGACTTCCTCCTCTGACCGCCCTGCGCGCCTTTGAGGCTGCCGCCCGGCATATGAGCTTTGCCATGGCGGCGGAGGAATTGAACGTGAGCCCGGCGGCGTTGAGCTTTCAAATCAAATCTCTTGAGCAGCACCTGGGCGTGCCTGTTTTCCGGCGCCTCAACCGAGCGGTTGAGCTGACCGAAGAGGGTAAGTTGCTCAAACCGGGTGTTGAGGACGGGTTTGCAGCTTTGCAAGCCGCGTGGCGCACGGTGCAGCGCAGGCTCAACAGCGCGGTTCTGACGGTCACTGCCGGGCCCGGATTTACCGCGAAATGGCTGGCTCCGCGCCTGTTTACCTTCGCGCAAGCCAACCCAGATATCGAGCTGCGCTTTTCTGCTAGTCTGCAGATGATGGATTTTGAGCGCGACGATGTCGATGTCGCGATCCGCTTCGGTCAGGGGGACGACAAGGACTTATATTCTAAACGGATCATTGATGAATGGATGGCGCCGATGGTTGCGCCATCTTTGGCGGGGCGACTCACGCGGGTCGAAGACCTTTCACAGCTGCCGCTTCTGCATGATGACCACACGGCGTTCTTGCGCCCCCACCCCAATTGGACCACGTTTTTCAAGGCATGCGGCCTGCCAAAACGGGCGGAGATGGGGCCACGGTTCAGTCAATCAGACCACGCGATTGATGCGGCCCTCGCATCGGCTGGCGTGGTGTTGGGGAGGATTTCTATGGCGGAATCGCATCTTAGGGATGGCCGGTTGGTGATGCCGCTGGACGTGGCGATGCGGCTCAACGCCTCCTACCGGCTGGTTTGTCCGCATGGGTCTGAAACGCGCTCGCAGGTTGCACGGTTCATCACATGGGTCGAGCAAGAGATCGGTGACCTTGCCAAATTCGAAGACGGTCTGACATTTCTGGACGTGCCGACCCCCTAAAACAAAAACGACCGCGATCGCTGGCGAGGCGATCGAGGTCGAAAACATAAACTTATGGTGCTCAGCTGGTTAGTTTGCCAGTCGTGTCATCTCTTCCTTGAGGCGCAGCTTTTGCTTTTTAAGCTCTACAATCGACAAGTCGTCAGTGCCCGGGCTGCGTTGTGCGGCCTCCACTCTCTCTGACAGGGCTTCGTGCTTTCGTTTCAGTTCCGACAAATGCGAACTGATAGTCATGGCAATCCTCCTTGAAGTTGTGTGATGTCTGAATTGCAGCATATCGAATCCCGCCTGTCATCTTTTTACGTCGCGGCGGCGCAGCAATAACCGCTAAAATTCTAACGGTTTTCCGCCACGCAAGATGGATCTGACCTCTGGCGTGAAGTCATCGCAATCGCTGGCGTGATGCGTACCTTCGTGCAAAATCAAGGCGTTAGATAGCTTTGCGACACTGCGCGATCCCTTGCGGGCCTTAAGCAGGAACCGGGCAGGGGGCCTGCCTGAGCGCGCAACCAATGGTATCATATTAATCGCACCTGCCCGACCGTTGAGCGCAACAATAACCTCTGGAAAGCGTTCAATGGTTAATATTATCGACAACCAGCCCTTCGGTTTCAGCCGCCGCAGCCCTGAGTCGATCCAGACTGCAAGCGGGGTGTCCTCCTGCCGCCCGGTGGCACGGCCGGGGTTCATCGCGCGCGCCCCTGCGTCGAAGAAAGGTGGGTTCATGATGACGTGGTCGAAACTGACCTCCCGCAGGCTCAAAGGCATATCCGCAAGATCGCCTTCGACAATGGTCATTTCGAGCCCGTTTTCCTTGGCGTTGCGGGCCGCGAGTGCGGCGTAGTCGGCCTGTAGCTCCAGCCCCGTCAGGGCAACCGGCACGCGCGCCGCCAGACACAGCCCTGCCGTGCCAACCCCGCAGCCAAGATCAAGCACGCTTTCGCCGGGCTTTGCGGGGCAGGCCGCCGCCAACAGCACCGGATCCGTGGCCGCGCGGTAGCCGTCTCGCGGTTGCCAAAGGCGCAGCGTGCCGCCCAGAAATTTGTCATGTGTCAGCGCGTCCGGGCCAAACCCCATCGCAGCCTAGCCGTTCAATTCAATATCATTGTCGCGCAATACGGCGCGGGCGAGAAACAGGTCACGCTCAATCACCATCAGCCGACGCGGCATTATGCCTATGCTGCCTTCAAGCACGCTCATATGGACGTCCATTTCAAAGACGCCTATATCCTCTCCCTCAAGGAGTGCTTTTGCGAAGGCGATCACAGTGGGATCATTGCTGCGTAGGAGTTCTCTCATATCCGTGAGATAACGACAGCCCGTTCGGATTGTCGAGGGAAGAGGCCGACGTGACTATTCAAACCGAGGTGAGTGCCAAACCACATGACCGGTTACAGGCCGCGCTGCAGGCGGATCTGGTGGCCGTGAACGCGCTTATTCGGGAGCGTATGGCCTCCGAGAACGCCCCTCGTATCCCTGAGGTTACGGCACATCTGGTCGAGGCGGGGGGCAAGCGGGTGCGCCCGATGCTGACCCTCGCGGCGGCGCGGCTCTGCGGCTATGACGGCCCCTACCATGTGCATCTGGCCGCCACGGTTGAGTTCATTCACACCGCGACGCTGCTGCATGATGATGTCGTCGACGAAAGCCAGCAGCGCCGTGGCCGTCCTTCTGCCAATCTGCTGTGGGACAACCAATCAAGCGTGCTGGTCGGCGACTACCTGTTCGCCCGCGCGTTTCAATTGATGACGGAGCCCGAGCGGATGGATGTGCTGCGCGTATTGTCCAACGCTGCCGCGACCATTGCGGAAGGGGAGGTGCTGCAGCTGACCGCTGCCCAAAACCTCGCAACGACCGAAGAGACCTATCTCAAAGTCGTGCGCGGCAAGACGGCGGCCTTGTTCTCGGCCGCCACCGAGGTGGGCGGCATGATCGCGGATGCTGACCCGCAGGTGGTCCGCGCGCTCTTTACCTATGGCGATGCGCTCGGAGTGAGCTTTCAGATCGCAGATGATGTGCTGGATTTCGGGGGCGTCTCGGATCAGACGGGCAAGAATATCGGAGATGACTTCCGCGAGCGAAAGCTGACCTTGCCGCTGATCAAGGCCATTGCCAAGGCCGATGCGACCGAAAAGGCGTTTTGGGTGCGCACAATCGAAAAGGGTCAGCAGGACGACGGCGATCTTGAGCACTGCCTGTCGCTGCTTGCACATCATGGAGCTTTGGATGAGGCGCGCGCTGATGCCCTTGGCTGGGCCACGCAGGCGAAAGAGACACTGCAAGGCGTCCCAGATCACCCCCTGACGGAGATGCTGGAAGAGCTTGCTGATTACGTAGTGGCACGGATCAACTAGCCGCCGTTTGGCTTTGCGCCCAACAGCGTCGGCACGGTCCACCACCCCGGGTATTGCGCGGCAATCTGATCTGCTGCGGCCTGCGCTTGTGCGGCGCTGAGGTAGAGCCCAAAACATGTGGCACCAGAGCCGGACATGCGGGCAAGCTGGCAATCCGGGGTGGCCGAGATGGTGGCGAGACAGGTGCGGATTTCCGGCGCGATGTCGCAGGCGGCCTCTTCCATGTCATTGCGTTGCGCACGCAGCCAATCAACATAGGCCGCTACGTCAGAGAACCCTGTTCGCTCCTCCGGCAGGCCTGGATTGTCTTTCGTCGATATGGCCTTGAAGACTTGCGGGGTGGACACCGCAACGCCGGGATTGACCAGAACCGCATGAAGGGGGGGCAGGGAGTTTATAAATGTTAGCCGGTCCCCAATGCCCCGCATCCGCGCCGTCTGGGAAAACAGGCAAACGGGCAAATCCGCGCCAAGCGATTTCAACTTGTCCGCCAAGGTGCTGCGTTCGGCATCGTTCAGCAAATCGAGTTCCAGACCTTTGGGAAGCAGTGCCTGCGCCGATACGTCGCCCCAGAACCGGACCAGCCCACGGATCGCAGCAGCGGCATCGGCTGAACCGCCGCCGATCCCCGCAGCGCTTGGCAGGTTCTTGGTCAGCCGGATGGCCGCGCCGCGATCTTGCGGGTGAAAGAGGCGGGCAGCCCGCAGGATCAAGTTCGACTGGTCGGTTGGGACCCCGGTGGCGCGCGGGCCTTCGACGGACAAAGAGAGGCTGTCAGCCTCGGAAAATGTAAGCCGGTCGCCTATATCCGCGAAGACCACCAAGCTGTCGAGCATGTGGTAGCCGTCATCGCGTAGCCCGGTGATATGCAGCGCCAGATTGACCTTGGCAGGCGCAAATTCGGTGATCGTTGGGCTGTCAGGCATCTAGTCAGCCGCGCCGGTGGCCTCTTCTTCTTCGAGGACCACGTCGAGCCCAACATCCAGCTTGCGGCGAATGCGCTCTGCCTCGTCCTCTTCGGGGTCAAAGGACAGCGCGCGTTTCCACTGGAATTCGGCCTCCCGGAAGCGTCCGACCTTCCAATAGACGTCGCCCAGATGGTCATTGACGATGGGATCAACCGGCAGCAGCTGCACCGCTTTCTCCATCGGCGCAACGGCCTCTTCATAGCGGCCAAGGCGGTAGAAGACCCAGGCGAGGCTGTCGGTGATGTAGCCGCTATCGGGGCGCTCGGCCACGGCGGTTTCGATCATCTCAAGCGCCTCATCCAGCTTGATGCGTTGCTCGACCAGAGAATAACCCAGATAATTCAGCACATCCGGTTGGTTCGGTTCCAACTCTAGCGCCTTGCGGAAATCGGCTTCCATCTCGGGGAAATTATCGCTGCGCTCATGCACAATCCCACGCGCATAATAAACAGGCCAAGCGGCGCGGTCGTCATCGTCGCGGAGTTCGATGGAGCGGGTATAGGCCTCAATCGCCTCTGCGTCGCGATCTTGTCGGCCAAGAAAGTCCCCCAACCGCGCATGTATCATCGGAATGTCGGGATGGCTCTTTGACAGGGCGGAAAGCACTTCAATCGCGGCATCCTCGCGCCCGTCCGCGTAAAGCGCATTGGCCCGTCCAAGCTCGGCCAGGAAAAAAGCCGGGTGGTCGGCAGGGACACGTTGATAGGTGGCTTCGGCCAACTCGTATTGACCCATGCCGTCGAGCAGCTCCGCACTCATCAGCGTGGCTTGAGCGTGAACAGGTCGCAGATCATTGGCCAGCCGGGTGTAAATCAGAACCAGCTCAGGTGCAGCACGGCCCTGCAGGATGGCTCCGAGGGTGAACAGCACTTCGGCGGCACCATCCTGTGCGGTCGTCACAAAATCATAGTCGATTGTTTCGCCGCCCTCGATACGGGCGGCAAGCGCTTCAAGCTCAACGCTCAAACCAGTGGTTAGGGCGGCATTTATCAGTTCCAGCGCATCATCAGACCGGTCGAGCTGGATCAGCACCTGCGCGTGCGATTCAATGCCTCTGGCCGACAAGGTCAGAGGGCCGTGGCGTTCGCCGGACAAAATGTCGTCAGCCCCCTCAAAATCGCCAACCAGCGCCAAGGCAAGCGCCTCATGGTAACGGGCCAGCGGGGCAAAATCCGCGATGGCTGCAACCTCGGCAAATGCGTCTGTGGCGTCCGACATCTGGCCTTCGCCCAACAGCGCCCAGCCGCGCAGCAGTCCTTCCAGCAGGGGCGCAAGCCCGTCGGCCTGCCCGCTTGTCTGCGTCGCGGGTCCAAACTCGCCGGATTTCAGCGCGGCCATTTCCTGGACCAAAGTGACCAGCGGATTTGTCCCGCCGGCCTCGACATACTTCGTGGCAATGCGGGCGGCAGTGCCGACGTCCCCGGCAGCGATATTGGCGATGACAGCGCTTTCCTGCAATTGCAGGTTTTCTGGGTCCTGCACGACGGCGCGGGAGTAATATTTGACCGCTTCCAGATAGTCAGAGCTGAACCCAGCTTGCCGCGCGGCAAGATAGGGTCCCGCGACTTCGGCTTTGAGCGGCACCGCAAGGCTGGCAGAGGTCAGAAAGGCGCATAGTCCTAGCCGAATTGTCGTTGAAAATTGCATAAATGAGACCGCTCTGCATTAGGGTTTGTCAGCGGTAAAGCTAAGGGGAAGGGGGCGCATTGTCCATGCGCCCGCGCTCACGACCCTGTGGGTGAAGCCGCGTTACATGTTGGGGTAATTTGGCCCGTCGCCCCCCTGCGGCGTGGTCCAGACAATGTTCTGGCTGGGGTCCTTGATGTCGCAGGTCTTGCAATGCACGCAGTTCTGGAAATTGATGACGAATGTCTCGTCCACCACTTCGTAAACACCTGCCGGGCAGTAGCGCTGCGCGGGCTCGGCATATTTTGGCAAATTGACCTCAATGGGAACGGAGGCGTCTTTCAACTTGAGATGGGCCGGCTGCGCCTCTTCATGATTGGTTGCGCTGAAGGAGACGTTGGTCAGCCGGTCAAAGCTCAACACGCCATCGGGTTTTGGATAGTCGATGGGCTTGTGCTTGGCGGCCTCCTCTGTCGCGTCGGCGTCGGATTTGCCGTGGGGCAGCGTGCCAAAGAGCGACAGGTTCAGCAGCGAGTTTGACCACATGTCGAACCCGCCCAAGGTCAGGGATGCGGTCAGGCCGTATTTCGACCAGAGCGGTTTGACGTTGCGGACCTTCTTGAGGTCTTTGCCAATCGGCCCGTTACGGACCTCTGTGTGGTAGTCTTCCAGCGTGTCGCCGGAGCGGCCGTCTTTAATGGCGGCATGCGCGGCCTCAGCTGCGGCTTTGCCCGAGAGCATCGCGTTGTGGTTGCCCTTGATGCGGGGCACGTTGACCATACCGGCCGAACAGCCCAGAAGCGCGCCGCCCGGGAAAGCGGTTTTGGGCATGCCCTGATATCCACCCTCGGTGATCGCGCGCGCACCATATGCCACCCGCTTGCCGCCTTTCAACAACTCCGCCACCATTGGATGGTGCTTGAACCGCTGGAATTCCATGTAGGGGAATAGATGAGGGTTCTTGTAATTCAAATGCACCACGAAGCCCACATAGACCTGGTTGTTGTCGAGGTGGTAGATGAATGACCCGCCACCCGCATTCGCGTTCAGTGGCCAGCCCATCGTATGAGTGACGGTGCCTTCCTCATGCTTGGCAGGATCGATTTCCCAGATCTCTTTCATGCCAAGCCCGTATTTCTGCGGGCCACTTTCTTTGGCGAGGTCGTATTTCGCGATCACCTGCTGGCTCAGTGAGCCGCGCACACCCTCGGAGAGGAAGACATATTTGCCAAGCAGTTCCATGCCCGGCTCTGTGTTCTCGCCGATGGAGCCGTCCTCTTCGAGGCCGAACACCCCGGCAACGACACCTTTGACCTCGCCGTTATCGCCAAACACAAGGTCCGAGCAGGCCATGCCGGGGAAGATCTCCACGCCCATGCCTTCGGCGACCTCGGCCATCCAGCGGCAGACATTGCCCATTGAAACGATGTAATTGCCGTGATTGTTCATCAGCGGCGGCATGGGAAAATTGGGGATGCGTAGCTTGCCGGCTTCGCCCAGCATGTAGAAGTTGTCTTTCTTCACGGGCACTTTGATGGGGCTGTCCATGTCGCGCCACTCGGGCAGCAGCGCATCGAGCCCGCACGGGTCCAGAACAGCGCCTGACAGGATATGCGCACCAACTTCGGACCCTTTTTCAAGGACTACAACATTCAGATCGGCATCAAGCTGTTTGAGGCGGATCGCTGCAGACAGACCAGCTGGACCGGCCCCCACGATCACCACGTCATATTCCATACTCTCGCGTTCGATCTCAGCCATTGCAGCACACCTTTCCATAGCGCCCGATAGAGCGGTCATACTCCACTAGCAAATAGGGTTCAATCAGGCTGGTGCTACCTGAGCAAATGCGACGTTGCGTCGCCGCTGCAGCACCCACCACGCAGCGGCTATCAGGACCATGGAGACGTATCCGTCAATCGCGTAGTGCCAGCCGTTATAGACCGAGGCAAAGCTGATGGCTCCCAGAAACAGGACCGAAACGGGGATCAACACGCGGCTACGTTCCGCCAGATAGAAGGCAAAAACGGTTGCAACGCCAACATGGACTGATGGGAAAGCCGAGATGCCAGAGCCGATGGCCTGCCCATTCTCGATGAATTGGGTCCATAGTCCTTCTTGGACGATGCCCAGCTTGCTGGCCTTGATGCCAGAACTCTCCAACGCCGCGGTCAGGCCCGCGAAGCGCTCGCCACCCAAAAGCCGGTCGTAGTAGACTGGCCCCACCGAGCTGAACAGCGTGGCCACTACATTGCCAAGCCCGACCCAGCAGAGCACATGCAGAATGAGAAACCGGCGCATACGCGCTGCATCCGTGTCGGTGATGGCGATGATGACCGGCAAAAAGATGGCCGGCAATGTCCAGATGCCGAAGTAAAGGATCACGATGGCATTGGCGGGAATGTAGTCGGCCAGCCCATGCGCCCAGACCCAAGGCTGCGTTCCCAGATGGATCATCGCGTCGAGATTGGCGAACATCTCATCTGCGTAGAAGGGCACGACATGGGGGATCGTCGTCTTGACCAATGAGAAGGCCGCCGAGAACATCATGCAGCCGAAAAAGGCGTAAAGCGTCGGCGCGATGCGGTTTTTCAGCCCCAAATGCCGGGTCAGGAACAGCCCGATCAGCAGGAACACGCCCAGGTATTTTGCATAGACCAGCAGCGACTTTGCCAAGCTCACCGATTTGATCATCACGAAGGTCAGAAGCGTGACCGGATCCTCGCGCACCAGCAAAACCAGCACGACGCCTGCGAGCAGATAAAGCGCGGAGAAGATGAAGAATTGACGCATTGCGGGCGAACCTCTGGCTGGGTTTTGACTGCTTGGGTTTGGATGTCCGATCAATCGGGCGTGAATATGGCGGAAGCCTCTCAAAACTGCGGCGGGGCCCTAGGCGGGCAGGGGCGTTGCGCTATCAATGGCCTTTCGGTTCAGGCGCGCCGCGCGGCCGCGCAGCAGCCACCAAGCGCCGGTCACCAGGATGATTGAGGCATAGCCGTCCAACGCATAATGCCATCCCACATAGACCGAGCAGAAGAGGATCGCGGCGCAAAAGGCAACACCAACAGGGGCCAACCAGCGGGACCGCTCCCAAAGGTAGATCATGACCAATGTGGCCACCCCGTTGTGCACCGACGGGAAGGCCGAGATCCCGGCCCCCACCGCTTGGTCATACCGCGCGTAAAGCACCCAAAGCGCCTGCTGAATCTCGCCAAGGCGCGTGCCAGTGACCCCGCTGGCATCAATCGCCGCGATCAAATCCGTGAAACGTCCGGTGCCCAAAAGCCGGTCGTAATATATCGGCCCCACCGAGCTGCCCGCGAGGGCCGCAACGTTGCCAAGGCCGATCCAGACGAAGACATAAAGCAGCGTGAAGCGGTTGCGCCGCACCGGGTCGGGGTCGCAGGCTGCCAGGATCAGCAAGAAGAATGCGGCGGGCAGGCCCCAGACTTTCAGATAGAAGACGCTCACGATTTGCGCGTCAAGGAACGGCGCTATCCGGTGCGTGGCCTCCCAAGGGTCAACGCCGCCATGTAGCGCCTTGTCGAGATCGGCGAAAAAACTGTCCGCGTAGAACGGGACGATATAGGGGATCGAGGTTTTGACAAAAACGAAGGCTGCCATGAAAATCAGGCTGCCTGCGAAGGCCCACCCCATTTCTTTCAGGGTTGTGCTGTTGATATATCTGGCCCCTGCCAGCATGGCGAGGACCAGCCCGCCAAACAGATATGGAAGATAAGGCATCAGCGACAGCACAGCCTTGGTCGCCCGCCGCAATCCGTCCAACACCTGCAAGTCTGGTGCATCGCGAAACAGAACCAGCAGCGCAAGACCGAACGCCAAATAGGCCAAGGAGAAGAGGAAGAACCGTTTCATCTCTGCGTCTAAACCCGAAAAATCTCCGGGATTGTGCTACGGAAGAACTTAGACCTGTTTGTGGCGAGAACGCGGGGTTTTACAGGCGGGGCAATTGCACTAGGTATCGCGGCGTCAAACACGAAAAGGGCTCGCTGCCATGTCCATCCTGCGCATGATTTACCTCGCGCTCGCAATCTGGGGGGCGATCCACCCGATGAGCTGGTTCATTGCTTGGTTCAACGAGCATGGCTATTCCCTAAGCGGCATGATCGACGCCTGGCATGTGAACGCCGCGACCTCCGGGCTGGTGTGGGATCTGACCATTGCCGCCGTCGCGCTGACCGTTTGGATCATCGCCGAGGTTATGCGGGCCAAAAACTGGCTTGGCCTGATCGCGATCCCGGCCACATTTTGTATCGGTGTCAGCTGCGGGCTGCCGCTTTACCTGTTCCTGCGCACAAGGCCACAAAGCTAAATGGACCACTTCCTTTACCGCGACGGCGTGCTGCACGCCGAAGATGTACCGCTGCGCGATATTGCGGAGGCGGTGGGCGCGCCGTTCTACTGCTATTCCGCCGCGACGCTGACGCGCCATTTCACCCTCTTTGACGACGCGTTGGAGGGGATGGACCATCTGGTCTGCTACGCGATGAAGGCCAATTCCAACCAGGCGGTGTTAAAGCTTCTGGGCGATCTGGGGGCCGGTATGGATGTGGTCTCGGGCGGGGAATATCGCCGCGCGCGCGCAGCGGGCATTCCGGGCGACCGGATCGTGTTTTCGGGTGTCGGCAAAACCGTGGAGGAGATGCGGCTGGCCGTCTCTGGCGGCATCCGGCAGTTCAACATCGAAAGCGAGCCCGAGATGCGGGCCCTGTCGAAAGTGGCCACCGAGCTGACGCGCGAGGTGCCCGTGACCATCCGGGTGAACCCTGATGTTGACGCCAAGACCCACGAAAAAATCGCCACCGGCAAGGCGGAAAACAAGTTCGGTATCCCGATCAGCCGCGCCCGCGAGGTCTATGCGCAGGCCGCCCGGCTGCCGGGCCTCAAAGTGATTGGGATTGACGTCCATATTGGCAGCCAGCTTGTCGATCTTGACCCATTCCGGCTGGCCTTTCGCAAAGTGGCCGAACTGACCGAGATGCTGCGCGCCGAGGGCCATGAGATCACCCGCCTTGATCTGGGCGGCGGGTTGGGCATCCCCTATGAGCGCTCCAACGCGGACCCGCCGCTGCCCCGCGACTTCGGTCAGGTCGTGCGCGAAGAGGTCGGACATCTTGGCTGCGAGATTGAGATTGAGCCGGGACGCCTGATCGCGGGCAATGCAGGCGTGCTGGTCAGCGAGGTGATCTACGTCAAATCCGGCGAAGATCGAGACTTTCTCATTCTTGACGCCGCGATGAATGATCTTATCCGGCCAGCCATGTATGGCGCCTATCACGACATTATCCCCGTGATCGAGCCTGCCCCCGGCGCGGAGCCCGCCACCTATGACGTGGTCGGGCCGGTTTGTGAAAGCGGCGATACATTTGCGAAACAAAGGGTTATGGCGAAAGTGGCAGCAGGCGATCTGGTTGCCTTCCGCTCTGCCGGGGCCTACGGGGCCGTGATGGCCTCGGAGTATAACTCTCGCCCCATGATCCCTGAAGTGCTGGTGCGGGGGGATCAATTCGCTGTCATCCGCCCCAGACCAACCTTTGACGAAATGATAAACCGAGATACCATCCCTGAATGGCTGTAGCACTATGGGGTGCTGCGCCCGGAGATTCGTCGCGTGAACGAGAACGACCGCCAGATCGAGCTGTATAACCTACGTCGCCCCTTGGGGCTGACCAGGGTTGGGATGTTTGCCGAGCAGTTGGTGCGCGGCCTTTGGCCGCTCTGGACGGTGCTGCTCATCTTTTTCGTGATCCTGTCCTTCGGGTGGCACACACAGGTCTCGGTAGAGCTGTTCTGGCTTGGCGCTGCGGCACTCCTCGCGGGTGGCGGTTTTTCGATCTGGTATGCTGTGAAGAATGTCCGCTGGATCAGCCAGCAAGATGCCATTGACCGGTTGGACAAATCCATGCCCGGGCGGCCCCTGACAGCCACTTTTGATGATATGGCGATTGGGGCGGATGATGCGGCATCTCGCACCGTGTGGGAGGCGCATATCCTGCGCACGCGTCGCCGTCTGGCGGGTGCCAAAGCGGTGGAGCCTGACCTGAAACTGTCCAAACGCGACCCGTTCGCGCTGCGCTATGCAGCGCTGCTGTTTTTCGGGATCGCGGTTTTCTTCGGCTCTATCCTGCGGCTTGGCGCGCCCGAAGGCGTGTTGCCCGGCACACCCGGCGAGGCCGTGATTGCAGGCCCCAGCTGGGAGGCCTGGGTAGAGCCGCCGCTCTACACCGGCAAGCCCACGATCTACCTCAATGATGTGCGCACCCCTGCATTTGAAGTGCCGCAGGGCAGTCAGATCACCATGCGCCTCTATGGACAGCTGGGCGCGATCCCCTGGTCTGAAACGCTGTCTGGCGAGCCCGCGCCGGCGGAGCCGCAATCGGCCTTTTCAATCGATGTCACCCAAAGCGGTGAGCTGATCGTCGACGAGCGGGCCTGGCAGGTCACGGCCCGCGCTGATCAGCGCCCCAACGTGTGGTTCGATGGCGAGATTGAACGCAGTGTCGATGGCGAGATGCGGATGCCGTTCAATGCGTCAGACGACTATGGGGTTGAAAGCGGGACCACGACGATCACGCTTGATCTGGTGCAGATCGACCGCCGCCACGGCTTGATTGTCGACCCGGAGCCGCGCGCGCCCATTGTGTTGGACCTGCCAATGCCGATCAGCGGCAACCGGGACGACTTCTCTGAGCTGCTGGTCGAGAACATGTCCGAACATCCCTGGGCCGGGCTGAATGTGCGTTTCTCGCTTGATGTGTTGGATGCTGCTGGCCAGGACAGCGAGGATGAGCTGGTTGAGACGACACTTCCCGGACGCCGCTTCTTTCAACCGATTGCCGCAGCCGTCATTGAACAACGCCGCGACCTGTTGTGGTCGCGCGCCAATGCCGACCGGGTCAGCCAAATCCTGCGCACCATTACATACAAGCCGGAAGACTTCTTTCCCAACGAGACCGCCTATCTGACCATTCGCCGCGCGATGTCCCAGCTCGACACGCACCGCCAGTTCGGGCTGCGGCCCGAAATTCAAGACAAGATCGCGGCGCTGCTTTGGAAGGCCGCGACCATGTTGGAGGATGGGCGGCTGTCTGATGCGCTTGCCCGCCTGCAGCGCGCGCAGGAACGTCTGAACCAGGCGATGGAAGAGGGGGCCAGCGAGGACGAGATTTCCGAGCTGATGCAAGAACTCTCCGAGGCGATGCGGGAATACATGGAGCAACTCGCCCAGAACCCGCAAGAAGGCCAGCCGCAGCAGCAAGGCGAAAGCCAGCAGATGACGCAGCAGGATCTGCAGGACATGCTGGACCGGATCGAAGAGCTGATGCGCGAGGGCCGGACCGCCGAAGCGCAAGAGCTGCTCCAGCAGCTGATGGAGATGATGGAGAACATGCAGGTCACCCAAGGCCAGCAGGGGCAGCAGGGTGAAAACCCCGGTGATCAGGCAATGCAGGGGCTGCAAGAGACACTGCGCGACCAGCAGGGTCTAAGCGACGAGGCGTTCCGTGATCTGCAGGAACAGTTCAACCCCGGTGCGCAGGCGGGTGAAAGCCAGGGTAATCAGGGCCGCAATGGTGGCCAGGGTCAGGGCGAAAGCCATGAGGGCCAAAGTGGCGAAGGCCAGGCGCAAAATGAAGGCGAAGGGGGCGGCCAGGAGGGCGAACCCGGTGATTCTGGTGCGGGCGGCGACGATGAAGGCAGTCTCGCTGAGCGGCAGCAGCGTCTGCGCAACGAGTTGAACAGGCAGCGCAACCAGCCTTTGCCGGGTGCGGGGACAGAGGCCGGTGAGGCCGCCCGCGAGGCTTTGGAGCGTGCCGACGACGCAATGGGCCGGGCGGAGCGTGCATTGCGCAATGACGAGACCGCCGAGGCGCTTGGCGCGCAATCGGATGCGATGGACGCGCTGCGCGAAGGCATGCGCAATCTTGGGGAGGCGATGGCCGAGAACCAGCAGCAAAACGGCGAGCAAGGGGATACGGCCGGTCAGCCAAGCGACCAGAACCGAGACCCGCTTGGCCGGGAGCAGGGGCAGGCAGGCAATGTCGGGACCGAAGAGAATATGCTGGGCGATGAGCTCGCTCAGCGCCGATCGCGCGAGTTGCTGGATGAAATCCGCCGCCGCTCAGGCGAACAACAACGCCCCGAGGTCGAGCGCGACTACCTCAACAGGTTGCTGGACCAGTTCTAACTGCGCCAGACTAAGCGCGTCAGCGGATCAGCTGTTGCCGACCCGGTCGGTCAGCGCCGTGAGTTGCTTCAGCAGGGCCTGCGCGCCATTGTCGACCATCACCCGCAGCCGGTCCATCAGCGAGACAAATTTCATCAGCGGCTCGCCAAGTTGCGGAAAGCGGTCGGCCAATTCCGGCGAGCGGGCATAGACAATCAAGATCAGCGCGCAGAACATCAGCATCAGGCCAAAGCCGATGCGAAAGCCGCGTCTCGGGCTAGCAGCCGCGCTGGACGGGTCAATATCCACGTCCTCAGGGTCGGGTTCAGGCACGGCTGTGAGGGTGGAGTTGATCTCTTCGATATCCGGCAATAGCTCGCGCTTCTTGCCTTCGCCGCGCTGCGGGGCAGGCGTCAGGGCAGGATCATCATCGAGGCCGATCTCGATATCGATCAGCGCGTCTTCATCTACCTTCTTGGGCCGCGGGCGGCTGTAAGGGAGCCGGCCAGGCTGGATCAGCCCCAGATCGCCCTGGGTCTCAAGCCCGGCGGTTTCGCTGGCCCGTGCACGTGCCTCCCGCGCCACCTCTTCGCGGATAATATCAAGCGCTTCCGGGTCAGTGGCGGGCCGCTTTGGGGTTAGGCTCGCCTCTTGCGCGATCTCGGGCTCTGGCTCGTCGTTTAGCGCGTCGCGGGTCTGAAACCATGTATTGGTGCAGTTGGAACACTGCACGTCGCGGCCTTCGGGCGGCACCAGACTGGCGTCGACTTCATATTCGGCGTCACAATTCGGGCAAATAAGCCGCATCTTCAGTCCCTATTCCTGCAGCCGAAGCCAGCAGGTCCCCAAAAACCTAAATCCTCATACCGTGTGGCTAGGGCTATTCCAAGCGTTTGTGTTTCTGTTTGATTGCAACTGTGGCCCGCAATGGCCTAATTGTCTCCAAACAGCAGACCGGAGCCCCCAGCGCGTGATAGAATTTGAGGATGTTGCCTATTCTTATAGCGGGGGGGAGTTGCTGGGTGAGATGTCGTTGCGGCTGCAGCCCGGCTCGTTTCACTTTCTCACCGGACCATCCGGTGCAGGCAAATCTACCTTCCTGAAACTGTGCTATATGGAGCTGGTCGCGGCCAGGGGCATGGTGCAGGTGTTTGGTCAGGATGTGCGTGCGATGGGACGCGACGCGATTGCGCAAGCCCGGCGGCGGATGGGCGTGGTGCATCAGGATTGCCGGTTTCTGGACCACCTCAGCGTTGCAGAAAACATAGCGCTGCCGATTGACGTCTCCGGGCGTGACACGAGCGCTGAGGCCGAGAATCTGGATGCGCTCATTGACTGGGTCGGACTCAGCGCGCAGCGTGACCAGCGCCCGCCGGAACTGTCTGGGGGGGAACGTCAGCGCGCGGCACTTGCCCGCGCCATCATCCTGAGCCCCGACATTATCCTGGCCGATGAGCCGACCGGCAATGTCGATTGGGAGATGTCGCAGCGGCTGATGTCTTTGCTGGTCGAACTCAACAAGATGGGTAAGTCAGTGGTCGTGGCCACCCATGACATGAACCTGATCCGCATGACCAAGAACAACGTCTCAGCCCGTGTGCTGCGCATTGCCGAACGACGGCTGCATTTGGCGGGGGCAGATCTGTGAAGGCCATGCTCGCAGGTCTGGCCGAACTGCTGCGAGGCGATGCCAAGGCCGACCGGGTCGTGCCACCCACCGGGGTTTCGGCCACGCTGACGACGTTCACGGCTGCGGCCATGGCGTTCCTCGCAGTCTTCGCCCTTGCCCTCTCGATGGCGACGGGCCGCTTGGCCGAACGCTGGTCATCTGAGCTTGCCCGCGCCTCAACCGTGCGCATCTCTGCGCCCGAGGCAGAGCTCGACGCACAGACCCGCGCCGCCCAAGAGGTGCTGCGCCTGACGCCGGGCGTCGCGCGCTCGCGCATTCTGGGCGACGAGGAACAGCGACTTCTCCTGGAGCCCTGGTTTGGGCCCGATCTGCCCATCGACAGCTTGCCCATCCCCCGCCTCATCGAGGTGATCGAGGAAGGCGACGGATATGACAGCGAAGGGTTGCGCCTGCGCCTTGCGGCAGAGGCCCCCGGCGCGCTTCTTGATGATCACACCCGGTGGCGCAGGCCGCTGGTGGAGGCCGCTGGCCGGCTGCGCAGCTTGGGCTGGCTGGCAGTCGGCCTGATTGCGCTGTCGATGGCCGCGCTGATTACCTTGGCCGCGCGCGCGGCGCTTGCGGCCAATGCGCAGGTGATCGAAGTGACCCGGCTGGTGGGCGCGCGTGACATCTACATTGCCCGTGCCTTTGTGCGCCGCTTCACGTTGCGTGCGTTGATTGGCGGCGGGGCCGGGACGGTCCTTGGCATGATTGCCATCGGGCTTTTGCCTGAGGCGGCAGAGGAAGGCGCGTTTCTGACGGGCCTTGGTTTTCAGGGGTGGGGTTGGCTGGCACCGCTCGCCATCCCGCTTTTGGGCGCGATCACGGCTTTCTGGGCCACCCGCAGCGCCGCATTATCCGTTTTGAAAGAGGTCACCTGATGGGCTACGCAATTCAATGGCTGCGCTCGCTTTTATTCAATATCGCGATGTATCTGGGCATGCCCGTGGTGGCCCTCGCCTATCTGCCGTGGATGCTGATCAGCCCGCATGGCGCGGTGGCCGCCTGTCATGCCTATTCGCGATATGTGAAATGGCTGGCGCGCTGGATGATCAACCTGCATTGCGAGGTGCGTGGCACCCCGCCCCAAGGGCAGGTTCTGGTGGCGGCCAAACACCAGTCCTTCCTTGATATCATCATGATCTTTGACGCCATTCCGCATGGCAAATTTATCATGAAGAGAATCCTGCTTTATGCGCCGATCCTGGGGCAATACGCCTACCGGCTGGGCTGCGTCCCTGTGGACCGCGGCAAACGGGGCAAGGCCATTGCCAAGATGCTTGATGACGTAAAGCGCGGCGAAACCCTGCCGGGGCAACTGGTTATCTACAGCCAGGGCACCCGTCTGGCCCCCGGCGTCAAGCGCCCCTACAAGATCGGGACGGCCGTGCTCTATGAGCAAATGGATACGGAATGCTATCCGGTGGCCACGAATGCGGGGGTCTTCTGGCCAAGACGCGGCGTCTACCGTCAGCCGGGTACAGCGGTGGTGGAGTTCCTGCCGCCCATCCCTGCAGGTCTCGAGAAAGAGGCGTTTTTGGAGCGCCTTGAACACGAAGTCGAAACGGCTTCAGATGCTTTGCTGGCAGAGGCGGGCTTCACACCAAAGGACGGAGGAAGCGGATGAGCTACATAACCGACATTGCTGAGCTAGAGGCGCTTTACGGCACCCCCGGCGAGGCTTCGCTCATCAAGGTCGCCCGGCAGATGACACCCACCTACCGGAAATGGATCATGGCCTCGCGGCTCTGCGTCTTGAGCTCGGTCGGCCCCGAGGGCACCGATGCCAGCCCACGTGGCGATGACGGCCCCGTGGTACGGGAGCTGGACGCTCATACCCTCGCGATGCCTGATTGGCGCGGCAATAATCGCATGGACTCCTTGCGCAACATCGTAGCCGACGACGGGGGTGAAGGCGGGCGCGTTTCACTGATGTTTGTCGTGCCGGGTTCTAACAACGTGGTGCGGGTGAACGGGCGGGCGCGGATCAGCGTCGATGCCGAGCTTCTGGCCTCTTTCGAGCAGGCCGGGCGCAACCCGCGCTCCGTCATCGTGATCAAGATCGGCGAGATCTATAGCCAATGTGCACGTGCGCTGATGCGGGCACAAACCTGGGCGGGTCGGGACGAAAGCACGGGCCTGCCCAGCGTTGGGGATATGCTGGCTGAGATGAGCGCTGGCACTGTTGACGGCGCAAGCTATGATGCAGATTGGGGCAAGCGGGCGGCCACGACCATGTGGTAAAGCCGCTGGCCGTGTCCGCTTTGCGACCGGGGCGATGTGGCGCGCAGTTCAAAAAATATGGATATTTTGGCAAAATGCGGTAGCCTCGCGCAAAGCGGGCTCCGCTTTTTTGATTTACGTACTTTTTGAGGTTTTGTGTTGTGGAAAAGATCATTCAGGCCCTTGCCGAGACCAACATCCCTACGATCATCACGGTCAGTGGCATAGCGCTGCTATTTCTGGCGCTGGCAGGGCGGTTCGGAACCTATATCGAGATCAAGGCGGAGCGGCAAAACGCGGCCGCTGCGGTGGGTGGCATTCTCCTGCTCATTGGTGTGGCGATCTACGCCTATCCGCTGATCTCGGAGGAAAAAGCACAGGCCTCGGTCGCGCCAGGCTCGGTCACGCCCGCAGAGACAGGCCCTGTTGTCGTGCCGCCCGCCTCCCCGCAGTTGCGTTGGATCATGGCGGGGTCGTTTTCGTCCAAGGTTGCCGCCACCCTGCGTCACAATGCGCTTGCAGCCGCCGAGATTGACGCGATCACCGTGGAAAGCGATCACTATGACTTCTTGTGCCCAGGGTTTTTCACCGTGATGGTGCTGGCGCCTAACCGCGATGCGATGCGGACGCTTTTGGCAGATGTGCGAGAGGTCGAACCGACGGCCTATCCACGCAACCCGGCCACGTTCAACCGCAACACTTGCTGAGCCCAGCCGAAGAGATCAGGCGGCGAGGCCCTGTTTGCCCAGCTCAAGGTATTTCTTCCGGCGTTCGCTGACCAATGCCGGGCCGTCCATCTTGGAGAGCTGTTCGAGCATTTGCGAAATCTTCGCGCCGACGGTCTTGATCACCTCATCCCGGCTGCGCTGCGCGCCACCGATAGGTTCGGGAATGATCTCGTCGCAGACGCCCAGCTGGTGCAAGTCTTGCGCGGTCAGGCGCAGCGCCTCAGCCGCCTCGCGCATCTTTTCGGCATTCTTCCACAGGATGGAGGCGCACCCCTCGGGCGAGATAACCGAGTAGATCGAATGCTCCAGCATCGCCACCTTATTGGCCGTCGCGAAAGCCACAGCCCCGCCTGAGCCCCCCTCGCCAATGATGACAGAAATCAGCGGCACCCCGATCTCAAGGCATTTCTGGGTAGAGCGGGCTATGGCTTCGGATTGGCCACGCTCCTCTGCGCCCTTGCCGGGGAAGGCGCCAGGCGTGTCGACCAGGGTGATAACCGGCAGCTTGAACCGATGCGCCAGGTCCATCAGCCGGATGGCCTTGCGATACCCCTCGGGCCGGGCCATGCCAAAGTTCCGTTCAATCCGGGTCTTGGTGTCATGCCCTTTTTCGTGGCCGATGACGACCAGCGGCACCCCGTTCAGCCGCGCCAGCCCACCCATGACCGAATGGTCATCCGCGAAATTCCGATCACCTGCAAGCGGGGTATATTCGTCAAAAAGTGCTTCGATGTAATCCTTGCAATGCGGGCGCTGCGGGTGGCGTGCGATCTGGCATTTGCGCCAGGGCGTGAGGTCCTTGTAGAGATCACTCATCATTTTGGCGGCCTTCTCGTCGAGCGCGGCGGCCTCCTTACCTATGTCCATTTCCTCGTTCTGGCGCGCCATGGCGCGCAGCTCTTCTGCCTTGCCTTCAATATCAGCCAGAGGTTTTTCAAAATCGAGGTAGTTGGTCATGGCGTATGCGTCCCCATTTTTCGTCGCCCCTATATGGCGATTTGCAGCGGCTGATACAACTGCGCAAGATGTGGGCCTTTGGCCTGCGTCATGTCGCTCCTGGAACGACAGAGTGGAGAGCGACCTGCGATGCGAACCCCAAACCAAGGCGACGACAAATGGCTGCTGCGCATGTTGGCCCATAGTCGCGGCTCTTGACGCACAGACGATGGAGGCCTGTGCGCCGAACACGTAAGGTTTTGCGCCGCGCTCCCGCGCCGCGCGCCGGGGGGGGGGGGGGGGGGGGGGGGGGGGGGGGGGGGGGGGGGGGGGGGG
>CAYLVP010000007.1:0-13627 GCA_964387155.1 uncultured Rhodobacterales bacterium
GATCAACCCAGGACTGGCCAGCGGCGAAGTTTTCGGCGACCCAGTCAGAGGTGCCATCGGGCAGCGGTGTCAACAGGCCTTGGCTGGCCATATCAGCGGCCAGACCGGGCTGCGGGAAGACCGCGAGGTTCGGTGCAGAGCCCGCACGGGCCGAGACGACGATATCCTGCTCGAAGCTGTCGGAGCCGGAATAGTTGACGGTCGCGCCAGTGGCTTCGGCGAAATAGGCGACGACGGCGTCGAACTTCTCTTTCTCATTGCCGGTCCATGGCCCGGTGATCTCCAGCGACTGACCGCTCAGATCAGTGGCGCCCGCAAAAGCGTCATAGGCCTCCCAGCCGAATGCGCCCTCGCCCGGCGCGAATGGCAAATGGCCATCGGCAAAAGCGGCGCTGCTCATCAACGCAAGTGCAGCTGCACTTGTGTAAAGTGAAATCTTCATGATGTCCTCCCAGTGGTGGCGCCCGTCTCAGACGCCAGAAATGTCTGTGCACGCTTCGGGGAATCATTTCCAAAGCGCTTTGGGTGCGCAGACCGTGGCCCAGAGCGCCCGAGATGTCAAATCGATCTTGATCCAATTATGCGCAGTATCGCAGATTTTTAGCGAATCCAAAAACTCACGCTTTGACGCCCGCAAAAAACCGCTCTACGACAGAGGCATTGCACTCAAAGCGGTTTGAAAGGCGCGACCGGGATGAACTTACGTGAACTCTCCCTGACATTGGGACTGTCCCAAACCACGGTGAGCCGGGCGCTGAACGGATATCCAGAGGTCAGCGAGCGCACCCGCAAACGCGTCGAGGATGCCGCGCGCACCCATGGGTATCAGCCCAACCAGCGGGCAAAATCGCTGGCCACCGGTCGGTCGATGCTGATCGGCCATGTCATCCCCTTTTCTAACCAGCATGAGATGGTCAATATCGTCTTTGCCGACTTCATCGCAGGCGCGGGCGAAGTTTACGCAAAGAACGGCTACGACATGCTGCTCTCTGTTGTGCGCGACGAGGATGAAATCGACACCTACCGCGAACTCGCGCATAAGGGTGCCGTTGATGGGGTCATGGTTCATGGCCCCAGAATGGATGACCCGCGCATAGCCGAGCTGGACAAGCTGGGTCTGCCCTACTTCGTCCACGGGCGCTCCAGCAATGCGAGCGCGCCCTATCACCATCTCGATGTGAACAATCAACGCGCCTTTGCCCGTGCCACCGAATTTCTGCTCGATCTCGGGCATCGCCGCATCGCGCTAATCAACGGGCTGGAACACATGGATTTCGCCCATCGCCGCCGCTCCGGGTACGAGGTGAGCTTGACCGCGCGCGGCATCACGCCTGACCCGGCGCTGATGCACTCTTGCGAAATGTCAGAGCCCTATGGCTATCAGGCCACTTCGGAGATGCTCGATGCCGCTGATCCGCCAACCGCTTTCATCGCCGCCTCCATCGTGCCTGCGCTGGGGATCCGCCGCGCAGTTGAAGAACGCGGGCTAAGCATCGGAAAAGATGTCTCGATCATCTGCTTTGATGATGCAATTTCATATCTGCCAAATGGGGCGAATGAGCCGATTTTCACCGCCACCCGGTCCTCGGTTCGGGACGCGGGCAGACGCTGCGCGGAACGGCTTCTGGAAGTGATCGACAACCCGACGCAGGCCCCCATCCGCGAATTGTGGGAGGCAGAGCTGGTCGTGGGCCATTCCACAGGCCCTGCCCCGAGAAAGGACTAGACCAAGATGGATTTCAAACGTTCCGATTTCCCGGAAGGCTTCCTGTTTTCCGCCGCCACCTCGTCATATCAGATCGAGGGACATGGGTTTGGCGGCGCGGGTCCAACCCATTGGGACACATTCGCCGCCACCCCCGGCAATGTTGTGCGCGCTGAGCATGGGCAACTGGCGTGTGATCATTACCATCGCTACGAAGAAGACCTCGACCTTGCCCGCGATATGGGGCTCGACGCCTATCGGTTTTCGACGTCCTGGGCCCGGGTACTGCCCGAAGGGCGCGGGACGCCAAACGCGGAAGGGCTCGATTTCTACGACCGGCTGGTCGATGCGATGCTGGCGCGTGAGTTGAAGCCGCAAGCAACGCTCTATCATTGGGAACTGCCCGCCGCACTTGCGGATCTCGGCGGGTGGCGCAATCGCGAGATTGCCGATTGGTTCGCCGATTTCACCGAAATTATCATGCGCCGGATTGGCGACCGGGTGTTTTCCGTCGCGCCGATCAACGAGCCATGGTGCGTGGGATGGCTGAGCCACTTTCTTGGCCACCATGCGCCGGGGCTGCGCGATATCCGCGCAACGGCCTATGCCATGCACCACATTCTGCTCAGCCATGGCCGCGCGATGGAGGTCATGCGCGGCCTGGGGGTTCAAAACCTCGGTGCAGTCTGCAATTTCGAATATGCCGAACCTGTGGACGCCAGCCCCGAAGCCGCCAAGGCGGCCCAGCTTTATGATGGCTACTACAACCGCTTCTTCCTCGGGGGGCTGTTCAACAGCGCCTATCCTGAAGATGTGATGGAGGGGCTTGGCCCCCATATGCCGAACGGCTTTGAGCGCGATTTTGACCTGATTGGCCAGCCGCTCGATTGGGTGGGGCTGAATTATTATACCCGCAAAGTCATCGCGCCCAATGAGGGCGCTTGGCCCTCGCATGACGAGGTGGACGGCCCGCTGCCCAAAACCCAGATGGGGTGGGAGATCTACCCAGACGGGCTGCACCACTTCCTGACCTGGGTTGATGCGACCTACACCAAGGGCCTGCCGCTTTACGTAACCGAAAACGGCATGGCCAATGCCGATCGCGTGGGCCGCGACGATGTAGAACGGATGTCTTACCTCGATCAGCACCTGGCCGCTGCCAGACGCGCGATTGCCGATGGGTCGCCTGTGGCGGGCTATACTTTCTGGTCGCTCCTGGACAATTACGAATGGGCGCTCGGCTATGAGAAGCGCTTCGGGCTGGTCCATGTCGATTTCGAGACCCTTGAGCGTCGCCCCAAAGCGTCCTATCACGCGCTCGCCCACGCCTTGCGGCATTAAGGACGGATCATGGCGACACGCGCCCCAAACACAGTCAGCCTGGTCGCCGATATCGGCGGCACCAACACCCGCGTGGCCCTTGCAGAGGGCCGCCGGCTGCTGCACGACACGGTGCGCAAGTTCCGCAATGCCGACTATAGCGGGCTGGAGACCGTGCTGCGCCAGTTCATTGCCGATGAGGATGGTGTCGATTGCAAAGGCGCCTGCGTGGCCATTGCGGGGCCAGTGAAAGACGGGCGCGGCTCGCTGACCAATCTCGACTGGCAGATTGACGAGGCGACCTTGTCGCGCGCCACCCAGGCCGAAACCGTCGCACTTCTGAACGATCTGCAGGCGCAGGGGCATGCCATTGGCCATCTGCCCGAAGACAGCATTCGCACGCTCGTGCCCGGCCCCGAGGCCGATGACAGCGCGTCAAAGCTGGTGATTGGCGTGGGCACCGGGTTCAACATTGCGCCCGTCTTTGAAACCCCGGGCGGCCGCTTTGTCCCCGCGGCCGAGGCGGGCCATGCCAATCTGCCCATCCGCACGGAAGAAGAACTGGCGCTGATCCGCTATTTTGAAACCGCGCATGGCTTTCCTGCCGTCGAAGATATGCTCTCGGGCCGTGGTCTTGAGCGCGTCTATCTGTGGCTGACAGAACAGGCAGGCACCCCGACCGAGAAATCCGCCGCCGACATCATGGCGAGCTACGAAGACGGCACCGACAAGATTGCCCGCGATGCAGCGCAGATGTTTGTGCGGATGCTTGGGACCGTGTCGGGCAACCTGTCGCTCATACAGCTGCCCTTTGGCGGCGTGTTTTTCGCAGGCGGCGTGGCGCGGGCCTTTGCCGCCCATTTCGAGAGTTTGGGCTTTCTGCCCGCCTTCCGTGACAAGGGCCGCTTTGCGGGCTTCATGCAAAATTTTGCGGTTCACGTGATCGAGGATGATTTTGCGGCCCTCACCGGATGCGCCACCTATCTCGAAGGGCGCTGAGCGCAAAACACTTGCCAGACGCGGCATAAACCGGAACAGTGCAACAACGTTTTTATGATTGCGGCCAGTCATAGGGCCGCTGCCCTTGTTTGAGTTTGCAATGCCCGACAGCCCGTTTTCGACTGAATTTCGTCCGCCGCGCAATCTGCGGGTCTATGCGTTCGATCCGGCAACGGGCCGCAAATTTGCCAACCGCACGACGCGCGAGGTGACGATCACCCTGCCCGCCGACATGGAGCCGCCAAATGAGGGCAGGTCGATGGTCGGCCCGTCAGGGCGTTATTTCGAGGTTATTGATTATGATCCGTCCAGCCGGGTGTTCTACAAACCGATCGATCTGAATGATCCCGAGGTCTGGCTTGGGGGCGGGCTGCCGGCCTCGCCCGAAGACCCGCAATTTCATCAGCAGATGGTCTATGCCGTCGCCATGAACACGGTCGCGGTGTTTGAACACGCGCTCGGACGTCCCATGCTTTGGGCGCCCAAGACAAAGAAAAGCCGGGGGCTCTGGGTCGACGAATATGTCCCGCAGCTGCGCATCTACCCCCATGCACTGCGGGAGGCCAATGCCTATTACGACCCCGCCAAGAAAGCGCTGCTGTTTGGCTATTTCAGGGCGGCAGCAGACAGCACCGGGGCGCCGCCCGGCACGATGGTCTTCACCTGCCTCAGCCATGACGTCATCGTGCATGAAACCGTGCATGCGCTACTGGACGGGCTGCATCCGCGCTATGCGGAGAACGCGAACCCCGATATGCGCGCGCTGCACGAGGCGTTTGCGGATATTGTCGCCCTGTTTCAGCTCTTTTCCTTCCCCGAGGTGCTGGAAGATCAGATCAGCAAGACGCACGGCGATCTCAAGCGCCAGAGCCTTTTGGGGCAGCTCGCGCAGGAGTTCGGCCAATCCATCGGGCGCGGCCATGCGCTGCGGGATTTTCTGGGCCATGTCGGTGAAGATGGCGAATGGACGCTGCGCCCCGCCACGCCCGATGCGCTGCGCCGCGCCAAGGGGCCACATGCGCGCGGCGCGGTGCTGGTGGCAGCCGTTTTCCGGGCATTTCTGACGATTTACGAGACGCGAGTGAGCGATCTCTTTCGGATTGCTTCGCATGGCTCGGGCGTGCTCAGACAGGGTGATCTGGACCCCGATCTGAAAAAACGTCTCGCCGCCGAGGCGGCGCAATGTGCGCGGCGGGTGCTGCGTATCTGTATCCGCGCAATGGATTACACGCCCCCCGTTAATGTCGATATGGGCGACTACCTGCGCGCGATCCTGACGGCGGATCATGACCTCTTCCCCAAGGACGAGCAAGGCTACCGCGATGCCTTTATCGAAGCTTTCACAGCCTGGGGTATCCTGCCCGAGGGCATGCCGATCATCAGCGAAACCACCCTCCTTTGGCCGACGGCGACCGAGGCGGAGCGGGCCAGGCAAGCCACACCCAAACCAGCAAAGGGGGACGGCACGCCGAAAGATGAAGCCCAGCCGGAGGATGGTGATAAATCTAGCTGGCTCAATAAGTTGCAAGGCGATCTTGGCCTGATGCTGTCAAAACCGCGGCGCATGTTGAGCTACCTGAACGATGAGAATAACAAGCCGGAGGCGGCACAGCCCAAGACCTATAACGCCTTGCTTGACCAAGCAGGCAAAGACGCCTCAGAGGTTGCGTTTTTGATCCGCAACCGGATGCATGATCTGACCAAGCTGGGCGATACTCTAAAGGACAGATCCAAGCCCAACCGGAATGTCCTGAAGCTTGATGTCAACCTGCTGGAGGTCGATGCGATCCGTGACCGCGAGGTGTTTTTCTACGCATCGAACCATTACAAGCGCCTCCTCTGGCTTCTCATCAACACCAAGAAAACCAAGCGCTTCGGGGAGCTGACAGGTCTTTGTTTCGACAATACCATTCCCCCCACCGTGATGCGGTCGCAAACGATGGGCAGCCCGTCCCTGCATGTGGCCGCCGTGCGGATCGCCAAACGCATTGGCGCGCGCGGCCAACATGAGCGGGAATATGTGATCGAGATCATTCAGACCCGGCGGGGCTATCTGTCCTTCGACCAGCAATTGGAGGAAGACCACCGAGAGGTCCAGCCCGCCAACAACAAGCGCCCTTACGACTTCCTCTACCGGGCAGGCACGACCTTCCTCATTGATGCGCGCAGCTTTGCGATCCGGCGGCTGATCCGGTCGCGATATGACATTTCTTCGCCCAAAGGGCTTGAGGCGCATCGCCGCCACCTTGCGGGCGAAGGCACCCGGCCCCGCAACGCCTTTCACGCGGCCAGCAGCGCGGGCTCAGATCACGCCTTCACCGAGCTGCATCTGCACGATCCTTTTGAAGACCGGGAAGGCGTGTCATGACCGCGATCCCCGCCCCCGAAAGCGGCGCCGAGATTCGCATGTACCGCGCGGGCCATGGCGATTGTTTCCTGCTGACCTTCCGCAAAACAAATGGCGATCCGTTTCATATGTTGCTCGATTGCGGCATGAAGGGCGGCAGCGAAACCATTGAAACCATGTCACTTTCCGATATCCTGACTGAGATCCATGAGACAACCGGCGGCGTGCTTGATCTGGTGGCTGTCACGCATGAGCATGAGGATCATGTCAGCGGCTTCCCCGACCCCGATGACGCGGATCACCCGTTTCAGGCCTTCAGGGTCCTCCGCCTGTGGCTCGCCTGGACCGAGGATGACGCCGATCAAGATGCCAACCGCTTTCGCGAGATGTATGGCGATCAACTGCTCACCCTTGCGCTCGCCCATCACCGGCTGACCCAAACCCCCGGCGCGGACGGGGCGCTGCTTGAAGAGCTGGCCGATTTCATCACGTTGGAGACTGGTCATACGACCGGCCTGGCCGTGCTGGAAGAGATCGCAATACAAGTGCCGAAGGACGCGCGCGGCCCCAGTTTCGGCCTGGATGCAGGCGATGACGCGTTCAGCGCCGTGATGGGCGCGGCAAAGAAGGTCAAGGGCCTGCGCTACAAGCGGCGGCTAATGGGATTGCGCGACAAGGCGGAGGAGACCATTTTCCTATCTCCCGGCGACGGGCCGCTCGCCCTGCCCGACGTGCCGGGTGTCCGGGTCTATCCGTTTGGCCCGCCCCGTGATCTGGGGCTGCTCAAAAGCCTCGATCCGCATAAGCACGAAGAATTTCACGCAGCATCCTTTGCCGCCGGCCTGCCGGGGGCAGAGGTATTCGCGGCCTTGTCAGGCAGTCTTGGCGGGGCCAGCGGCGCACCCTTCTCGGTCGAGCATACCATCCCCGAGGATGAAGTGCTTGGCCCCAAGCCGATCCGCAAGGGCGACATGCATGGCTACCTGCGCCGATATGCGTTCAAGAAGAATGCCCCCCGGCGCATCGATGGCGATTGGGTCCGCGACGCGCAAAGTCTTGCACTGAGGATCAACAATGACGTCAACAACACCTCCCTTGTTCTGGGGATTGAGCTGGTATGCTCGGGCAAGCTGTTGTTTTTCACAGGCGATGCGCAGCGGGGCAGCTGGAAAAGCTGGGCTGATCTCAGCTGGGATGTCGAGGGCGCGCAGGTCACGGCAAAGGATCTTCTGGCGCGCTGCACGTTTTACAAGGTTGGCCACCATGGCTCCCATAATGCGACGCTGGCGGGCACGGTGGATGACGATCACGCAAATCTCGACTGGATGGCGCAAGGGGCCTATGCCGACGCGTTCGTTGCGATGATCCCGACCCATAAGGATTGGGCCTTCAAAAAGAAACCATGGCCCTGGCAGCACCCTCTGGCCGCGATCGAGGACGCACTTTACACCAAGGCGAAATCGCGCGTCATGATGATCCAGCACAAAGGCCCGAAGTGGCGTGCGCCATGGGACGGCCCCGCCTTCGTCGCGATGCGCGAGACCTTCGACGCCCATACCAAGGTTACCGATAGCTGCATCACCCACCGCATTCTGGATGAGCCGCTATAGCGCGGTCGGATCATAGCCGTAGATCCAGTCCTGCCGCCCTTGGATCAGCGCGGGCCGCAGGCGCGCGGCCGCCCAAATCGGCGCGTAGCTGATCAGTTTGGACAGGCCGGATTTGTGGAACAGCCGCAAGTTTTCCATTGAGCGTTTCTGCACCTGCGCGGTGCGGGCGCGGCGCAGCTCGAAATAGCGCGCGAGCGCCGGTTCAATCGCAGCCTCCTTCAGGCATCCCGCCAACACGACCGCATCCTCCAACGCCTGCACCGCCCCTTGCGCCATCGACGGCACCATCGGATGCGCCGCATCGCCCAAAAGCGTCACCGGCCCGTCCGACCAGCTCGAAAGTGGTTTGCGGTCAAACAGCGCCCATTTGTGCAGCGTCCGGCAGCGGCTCAATACGCCCGTGACCTCGGGTGCCCAGCCTTCGAAATCGCGCAAGGCATCCTTTTGCGAGCCCGCAATCGACCAGCCTTCCTCGGTCCAGCTGTCCTGCTCGACGATGCCCACGAAATTCACCATGTCGCCGCCCCGAATGCGGGTTGTCACCGCATGGCGTCCATCGCCTGCCCAGATGCAGCCGCCGCGCGGGGGCGCGTCATCCTTGAAATGGTCCACAGGCACAGTGCCACGCCAGGCCAGATTGCCGGTGAAGCGCGGACGGTCGGGGCCGAGCATTTGCTGGCGGATGGCCGAGCGCAGCCCATCGGCGCCGATCACAAGATCGCCAAAGCTGCGCGCCCCGCCTTCCTGATAGACCGCCGCGCCGCCCCGTTCGCGCACATAGCCGGTGACGCGCGCATCGGTGCGTATCTCGACACCCGCATGCGCCTCCGCCGCCGCTTTCAAAGCCGATTGCAGATCCGCGCGATGCAGTTGCAGGTAGCGCGCACCCCAGCGGCCTTCTGCATAGCCCTTCATCGGCAGCTCGAAGATCTGCCGCCCCGAGCGTCCCATGCGCAGCTGGATGCTCTCTGGCTCGAACACGGCAGGCTCCAGCGCCTCCATCACCCCCAAATGCTGCAAGGCACGACAGCCATTGGGGCTGATCTGCAATCCCGCGCCAACCTCTGCAATGTCGGAGGCCTGTTCGAGGATATCGACCTCCCACCCGGCGCGCGCCAGGGCCAGCCCCGCTGCCAGCCCGCCAATCCCGGCCCCCGCGATCACCGCTTTCATGGAAGTCTGATGCCTCCGTCCAGCCGGATGACCGATCCGTTCAGATAGGGCTGGGCGATGATCGTGTTGACCATGGCCCCGAATTCCTCTGCGTGGCCCAAGCGTTTGGGAAACAGCGGCTGCTCGGCAAGCGCCTCTTGCGCGGCCTCGGGCAGGCCCGCCAGCATCGGGGTCATGAACAGGCCCGGCGCAATGGCCATCACCCGGATGCCCTGATCGGCCAGGTCGCGCGCCATAGGCAGCACCATCCCAACGATGCCGCCTTTTGAGGCCGCATAGGCGGGCTGCCCTTTCTGCCCGTCATAAGCCGCGACCGAGGCCGTGTGGATGATCACGCCCCGCTGCCCATCCGCGTCAGGGGCATTGTCCTGCATCGCCTCTGCCGCCAGCCGGGCCACATTGAAACTGCCCACCAGATTGATATCGATGGAGCGTTGAAAATCCGCCAGCGGATGCGCCCCGTCCCTGCCAACCGTCTTGGCGGCAATGGCGATGCCTGCGCAGTTCACCACGGCTGAGATCATGCCAAATGTGCTGAGCGTCCAATCGCGGGCCGTGGCGACCGAGCTAACAACGGTCACATCCGTTTCTGCAAACCGCGCGCTGTCGCCAAGCTCCCGCGCCAAAGCGGCCCCCTGCGCGGCGTTGCGGTCCAGCAGCACGACCTGCCCGCCCGCCCCTACAATCGCGCGGGCCGCCGCCGCACCCAGGCCAGACGCGCCCCCGCTGATCATTGCCACCACCTTGTCCATGCCCGCACCTTTCGCTTTTTTCGCGAAACTAGCAGGTTCCGGGTGGCGGAAAAGGGCGGTGCTGCGCATTATCCGCGAAAACCCGCCTGCGAGGTGACGCGCGCCCATGCCTGCCCTGCCTATTCTGCCCAACGGTGTTGCCCGGCGTCTCTTTCTGGACCGGCACGGGCTTGCCGCGCGGCCCTCCGGGGCCGGGCGCGGCGCGGATCTGGCCCGCGTCATTCACGATCTGGGCTTCGTTCAGGTCGATAGCATCAACACGGTGGCGCGGGCCCATCACATGATCCTGCATGCGCGCAGGCAAAGCTATCGGCAGGCCCATCTTGACCCGGTGGTGGTGCGTGACCGGCAGGGGTTTGAACACTGGACGCATGACGCCTCGATCATCGCGATGCCGTTCTTCCCGCATTGGCGGCATATGATGGCCCGCCAGGCCGAAAAGCTGCGCGGCCAGTGGAAAAGCTGGCGGCGCGAGGGCTTTGAAGAGAAGTTTGACACGGTGCTGCGCCAGATTGCCGATCACGGGCCCTGCTGCTCGGCGGATGTTGGGGCGGATGAGGCGCGCTCCAGCGGCGGCTGGTGGGATTGGCACCCCTCCAAGACCGCATTGGAATATCTCTGGCGGAAGGGCGATCTTTCGGTCTGCCACAGGCAAGGCTTTCGCAAATATTACGACCTCACGGAACGGGTGATCCCGCCCGAGTATCTCAACGCGCGCACGCAGCTCAGCAAGACGGTCGATTGGGCCTGCCACGCCGCGCTTGACCGGCTGGGCTTTGCCACATCGGGCGAGATCGCGGATTTCTGGGCGCTCACCACCAAACAAGAGGCCAAAGATTGGTCAGCCCGGCAGCTGCGCGCAGGTACGCTGGTGGAATGCCAGATCGAGGGCGCGGATGGCCGCCTGCGCAGGTCCTTCATCCGGCCGGAGGTTCTGGACAGCGCGCCGCCCGAGCCCCCCGGGATGGTCCGCATCCTTTCCCCGTTTGACCCGGCGTTGCGCGACCGCAAACGGGCGGAGCGGCTTTTTGGTTTCCACTACCGGATCGAGATCTTCGTCCCCGAAGCCCAGCGCCGCTACGGCTATTATGTCTTCCCCGTTCTCGAAGGGGCTACCATTATCGGCCGCATCGATATGAGCTGCGACAGCAAGACCGCGTGTCTCACTGTCCGCGCCTTCTGGCCGGAGCCACAGATCAAGATCGGCCCGGGTCGCCTCGCGCGCCTGAACACTGCAATCGCGCGCACAGCCCGATTACCGGGTGCCAAGGACATTTGCTTCGCCTCTGACTGGCTCCGCTAAGCTGGTATCACTGTTCCAAAAATATCTCGGGGGTGCGCCGCGAGGCGCGGGGGCAGCGCCCCCACCCATATCATCTACCGGCGCAGCGGCTGCGCGGTCTCGACCAGCCTTGCGAAGAAGCTGGCCCCCAAAGGGGCGACCGCGTCGTTGAAATCATATTCCGGGTGGTGCAGCCCCGGCCCCGCACCCTGCCCCAGAAACAGATACGCCCCCGGTCGGGCCTGCAGCATATAGGCGAAATCCTCGGCCCCCATTTCAGGGTCGGCATGCTCGCGGACATAGTCTTCGCCGACGAGGTCGCGGGCGACCTGCGCTGCAAAGCCCGTGGGGCCTGCATGGTTGATCGTGGGCGGGTAGCCTTCTTCAAAGCGGAACGTCACGCCCACATCATAGGCCGCCGCAACACCGTCGCAAATCGCCTGCATCCGGGTCCTGACCATCTGCTGGACCGCCGTGTCGAGCGTTCGGATTGTGCCATTGATATAGGCGTTGTCAGGGATCACGTTGTCTATTGTGCCGGTATGGATTTGGGTGACCGAGATCACCAGCTCGTCCAGCCCCCTACGGTTGCGCGACACGATGGTCTGGATCGCGTTGCAAATCGCCAGCACCGCCACAACCGGGTCTTTGCATTCATTGGGGTAGGCCCCATGCCCGCCCACGCCGGTGATATCGATATGAAACGTGTCGGCGGCGGCCATGATCGCGCCTGGGGTCGTGTAGAACTCCCCCTCCTTCGCCGCCGGGGTATTGTGCAGCGCGTAGACCTGCGCGATGTCGAACCGTTCCATCACCCCTTCTTCGACCATGACGCCGGCCCCGCCGCCGCCTTCCTCTGCCGGTTGGAAAATCAAGGCGACCCGTCCCGCGAAATTGCGCGTCTCCGCCAGATAGCGTGCAGCCCCCAACAGCATGGTGGTGTGCCCGTCATGTCCGCAGGCATGCATCTTGCCGGGCGTTTTGGACGCATAGGGCTTGCCCGTCGCCTCCAGGATCGGCAGCGCATCCATATCCGCGCGCAGCCCGATTGTGGGGCCTTCACCCTGACCTTCGATGATCGCAACCACGCCGGTTTCGGCAATGCCCTCATGGATCTCGGTGATGCCGAAGGCGCGCAGCCGTTCGACCACAAAAGCCGCCGTCTTATGACAGGCGAATTGCAGCTCGGGGTTCTGGTGAAGATGCTGACGCCAGGCCGCCATGTCAGGGGCAAATTCTGCGATGCGGTTGACGGGTGGCATGTCGCGCTCCTTCGTGATGTTCTGAAAGCCCAATCGCAAAGATAAGGCCCCTGCGCAATGACACAGGTAGTTCATGACACCTCAAGGCCAATGGATAGGCTCATCGAAATCATGCGCCGCTTGCGCGATCCGCAGACCGGTTGCCCCTGGGATATCGAGCAGGATTTCGCTTCCATCGCGCCCTATACGATTGAAGAGGCCTATGAGGTGGCCGACGCGATCGCGCGGACGGCCTGGGACGAGCTGGAAGGCGAGCTGGGCGATCTGCTGTTGCAGACGGTCTATCACACGCAGATGGGCAGCGAGGCGGGCCATTTCGATTTCGCCTCTGTCGCGAATGCGATTTCAGACAAGATGATCAGCCGCCACCCGCATGTGTTTGGTGACGAGAGCCGCGACAAAAGCGCCGAACAGCAGACCGCCGATTGGGAGGCGATCAAAGCTGCGGAACGCGCGGGCAAGGCACAAGGCGGCACGTTGGACGGTGTCGCCATCGGCCTGCCGGCGTTGCTGCGCGCGCTCAAGCTGCAAAAACGCGCGGCCCGGGTCGGGTTCGACTGGCCATCAACGCAGGATGTCCTGGATAAGATCACCGAAGAGGCGCGCGAGCTGGTCGAGGCGCGTGACATGCTCGGCCAAGAGGAGGTGGCCGAAGAATACGGCGATCTGCTGTTTGTCATGGCCAATCTGGGCCGCCATCTGGGCCTTGATCCCGAAGCCGCCTTGCGCGCCGCAAATGCAAAATTCACCCGCCGGTTCGAACAGGTCGAGGCAAAGCTGGCCGAGCGCGGCAAAACCCCCTCCCAATCCGATCTGGCAGAGATGGATGCCCTTTGGGACGCGGTGAAACAAGACGAAAGGCAGCGCTGACCCGTTGCGGCAAGACCTGACGCAATTCCCCCGTCAAACCGCATGACCCGGTGGGACCAAACCAGCCCGACAGACCTAAGCCCCCGTCTTGGGCAGAGACAAAACAATCCCCAATTGCGCCAAGCGGCTTTGGTGCCTATTCACGGGACACGGCAGCCCGGCTTTGTGTCATAAACACATATACTTATACGATCGAGACGATCATTCAGGCCGGGCGTAAGCATATCCCCATGGCCTAGGTCCCGGTGCGGGTCAATAAGGTCACCCGTCCCTCGCGCCTGTTCAAATCAATGGGCGAATATCTGCG
>CAYLVP010000007.1:13727-15384 GCA_964387155.1 uncultured Rhodobacterales bacterium
ATTCTGGCCGTCCTGGCCTATTATCGCAACGTGAACTGGGACGAGTTCTACTTCCTGTCCCATGTCCATGCCTGGCTGGACGGGCGGCTGGACCGCCCGATGCAGACCGGTTTTGTCTATGCGTTCGGCTGGCTTGACCGGGTACCGGGCTACGAGATGCAGCAGATATTCGCCGCGCGATTGGTCATGATCGGCTATCTTGGTGTGACGGCCTGGTCGATCCACCGCATCGCGCGGCACTTCACCACATCGCGCTGCGCGACACTGGCGGTTTTGGCCGTCCTTTGCGCGGGCTTCACCCTGCCCCACGGTGGCAGCTTCCGCTCCGACCCCATAGCGGCAGCGCTTTTGACCTCATCGCTCGCGATTGCCGTGACCTGCCGGATGGCCACCGACCACATCACCTGGCAGGATTGGGTGCCGTACAACATGTTGATCGAGGCCATTGGCCATGCTGATATTTGCCTTGGCAATTTGGCAGCTCGCGCGCCATGACCGGTACTTTCACCAACAGACAAGGGCTGACGCTGGTGCCCCATTCTGACCCCGAGGCGCCGCTTGACGCCATTGCTGCGCAGCAGGCGGCAGGCTTTCGGCCGATGCCGCTCGACCAGCTTGATCAAGCCCGACCGGCAGATATCGCCGAGCGCTTCGGGCGCATCCTCGACACCGCACCTGCAGAAAGGCGCTAGAACCGTGACCGACCTGACCGCAACCGACATTGACGCGCCCGGCCCGAAGCTGGTCGAGCGGCATCCGCAATACGGCCCCGCCTTGCCCGCGCTGCAATGGATGCCTGCGCCGCGATACCTGCTGCGGCGCGACCGGGCCTTGCACCATGCAAGACAGATCGGCCCCTGCCGCGTGGCCGATATCGGATGTGGTCCGGCCACATTGCTTTCGGAATTGGCCGAGGACGGGTTTGAGGCCTTCGGCGTCGACCGCGCGCCAGAGGCGTTGCAGCTGGCCAAAACGCTTAGCCGCGCATCTGCCCCGATGACCTTGCAGGCCGAACTGGACCCGGCCTGGAAGACAAGTTTTGATCTGATCCTCTCCTTCGAGGTAATCGAGCATCTGGAAGAGGACGTTGCCGCCATGCGTGCGTGGCAGAGCTATCTCAAGCCCGGCGGGCGGATGATCTTGTCGACGCCCGCGCATCCCGCGCGCTGAAACGCCGCCGATATCTGGGCGGGCCATGTGCGCCGCTACACCAAAGACGGCCTGATCCAGGCGGTCACGGAGGCCGGATTTGTCGTTGAAACGGTCGAATGCTACGGCTTTCCGCTGGCCAATATCTTGGAAATCTGGCGCGCCCGCGCCTATGGACAGGCGCTTGAGCAGGCACGCAAATCCGACAAATCCGCGCATGATCTGACCAATGAAAGCGGCAGCGATCGCTCGGTCGAAAGCCGGTTCTGGCGGCTCTTTTCCTCCGCCCCTATCGCGGCGCTCATGCGTCTGGCCTGCCTGGTCCAACGCCCCTTCCTCAAGACGCAGCTGGGCAACGGCTATCTTATCGTGGCGCGCAAGGTCTGATCCGATGAGGCGCGCGCTCACATATATCGGCACGTTGAGCGCCCTGGCTTTCGCAGGCTTTCTTCTGTGGCGCACCGCTTGCGCCCATGGGGCTGGGCCATGCGATTGCGATCTTTTCGGC
>CAYLVP010000007.1:15484-67674 GCA_964387155.1 uncultured Rhodobacterales bacterium
TCGGCCTCTTTCGCGGCTTTCGCGGCACGTTCGGCCAGCATCTCGAAGGCGCTGTCGCGGTCTAAGACCTGCTCGTATTTGCCCGCCACCGGCGAGCCCATCATCGCGCCCTTGCGCTCTACCTTCGTGATCGGTCCAAGCTGGGAAGACGGCGGGCGGATCAGCGTACGCTCGGCCATGCCGGGCATGCCCTTCTTGACAAGGAAGGACGTCACGGCCTCGCCCACGCCCACCTCCTTGATTGCGTCTTCGATGTCGAAACGCGGGTTCTCGCGGTAAGTGTCAGCGGCGGCGCGCAGGTCCTTCTGGTCATTGCGCGTGAAGGCGCGCAGCGCATGCTGGATGCGGTTGCCCAGCTGGCCCAGAATATCCTCGGGGACATCAGCGGGGTTCTGCGTGACGAAATAAACCCCGACCCCTTTGGAGCGGATCAGCCGCGCCACTTGCTCCACCTTGTCGACCAGCGCTTTCGGCGCGCCGTCAAACAGCAAATGGGCCTCATCGAAAAAGAAAACAAAACGCGGTTTGTCAGGATCACCGATCTCGGGCAGGGTCTCGAAGAGCTCGGACAGAAGCCACAGCAGGAAGGTCGCATAAAGCTTGGGCGCGCCCATCAGCTTGTCGGCGGCCAGGATGTTCACTTGCCCCCGCCCGTCCGTATCCACATGAAACATATCTTCCAGATCAAGCGCGGGCTCCCCAAAGAACGCCGCGGCGCCCTGATTTTCCAACACCAGCAGGCGGCGCTGGATCGCCCCGACGGAGTTCGAGGACACAAAGCCATAACGCAGCGCCAATGTCTTGGCGTTCTCGCCCACAAAGACCAGCAGCGCTTGCAGGTCCTTCAGGTCCAGCAGCGGCAATCCTTCCTCATCCGCCACGCGGAATGCGATGTTGAGGATCCCTTCCTGCGCCTCGGACAGTTCCAGCAGACGCGACAGCAGCAGCGGGCCCATTTCAGAGACCGTGGTGCGAATGGGGTGGCCCTGCTCGCCATAAAGATCCCAGAAGGTCACGGGGAAGGCTTCATAGGCGAAATCGTCAAAGCCAATCGTGCCCGCACGCGTCATGAACGCGTCATGCAGCTTGTGATTGGCAGAGCCCGCGGCAGCCAGCCCCGACAGATCGCCTTTCACATCAGACATGAAGACCGGCACGCCCTGCGCCGAAAAGCTCTCGGCCAGGATCTGCAAGGTGACCGTCTTGCCCGTGCCGGTGGCCCCGGCAATCAGCCCGTGGCGATTGGCATATTTGAGCAGCATATGCTGCTGTTCGCCGTAGCCGTCACCGCCGCCGCCCACGAAAATACCTTCACTGTCGGACATGGCCGCCTCCCCCTTCACAATAATCTTGGCTCAGAACATACATTGTTAACCCGGGCATGCCAGTATGATCGCATTGCCGCCGGGCCCGGTCTTCGGGCATGTCGGCGACTTCCTCCCTGTCGACTGGCCGTGTCCTCGTGACACGGCCTTTTTTCGTGGCCCGCTTTCGTCTATAATTTGTGAACAAAATCGCCGCAAATCTCTGTTGACGTTGGGTTATTGCTCCCGTAGCGTTGCCTTAATAAGTCGGCCAGTCCGACGGGGAGAATAAGGAAGAAGGGTCTTTTGCAGGCCCTTTTTTCAATTTTGAGGCCCGGTTTTTCGGCCACTGCCGAGCGATTGGCGCGCCATTGCGCAGCTGCGTTTTTGCGCCTGACAGCCGCCGCCGCGCATGGTAATCAGGCGAAAATCAAGCAGCATGGAAGACTGATGACACATCTTACCAAAATATTGAGCCTTGCAGTCGTCTTGGGCCTCGCCGCACCGGCATTCGCGCAGTCCACCGACGCAGACACCGAAACCGAGACGACCGAGCAGGCAGAAAGCGCCCCGCGCGCAGACGGGCTGGCGGTTGGCCAGCAAGAACAGGCCTTGGGCGAGACCTATGTCAGATCAGAGCATGGCGATTGGGACCTGCGCTGCATCCGCGCGCCGGAAGGCCAGCAGGATCCCTGCCAGCTTTACCAGTTGCTCGAAGATCAGAACGGCAATTCCGTGGCCGAGATCAACCTGTTCAACCTGCCCGAAGGGGACGAGCTGGCCGCGGGCGCGACCATCGTCACACCGCTGGAGACCTTGCTGACCCAGCAGGTGCGCCTGTCGGTTGATGGCAGCCAGCCCAAGATTTACCCCTTCACCTTCTGCACCCAGATCGGTTGTTTCGCCCGCGTGGGCTTCACAGATGGCGACGTGGCGACTTTCAAGCGTGGCAATGAGGCGATGATCGTCGTGGTCCCGGCGCAAGCGCCTGATCAGCGCGTCGAACTCACCGTCTCCCTGACGGGGTTTACAGCCGGGTTTGATGCGGTGGTTGAGGCCACAAGACCCGCCGCGCAATAGGCCCAGCGGCGCAAGCCGTTCAGCAAGATTTATCGCGCCCCGTATGCCCGACATGCGGGGCGTTTTTATGTCTGGCGTCCCAGTCGCGCAGCCCGCCCGCCGCGTCGTCCCTTCTGCCGGGGCTCAGCCAACCCGCTTTGCAGCACAGCCGTCATAGGATGCTCAGCCGCGCTGCCATAGCGGGCCAGCAGCCCCTCGATCAAAACGCGCTGTTCGGCGTCGCCGGGAATGCTCAAGGCCCAATCCAGAAAGATTGACCGGCACTCGCCCGCCGTGATCCCCTCGATCCGGTAGGCTTCAAATATCAATCCCTTTGGATCGTCGGGATATGAGCCTTCACGCATCAGTCTCGCCCGCTTTGGTGGTTTTGATGCTCTTAGCACCGCCGCGCAGGGTGTGGAGTGTCAAATCGATATGGGATTTGGCCTGTTTGCGACATAGATCCAGCCTTTCGGCAAGCTCTGCCAGGCTGTCGGCACCACCGTCGCGCAGCAACATGGCCTGCCCGCCGGCCCCAAGCGTCTCCGGCTGGAGCGCTTCAAGGGTCAGCAGCCGTGCGGTTTGGGTGATCCGGCCAAAGAGCCTGTGCGCGCTGGCCAAATCACCCGCGATCTGTTCAGTCATCCCCTCCAGGGCAGCGCCCGACTGCAATTGCGCAGCGGTGTCACGCGCGTCCGAGCGGGCCAGCAAGGCCAGCCCTTGCGCGAAAAGTTCGATATCCTGCACCCCGCCCGGCCCTAGCTTGACGTCCCATGTGCTGCCCGTCCGGCCCGCCTCCGCCAGCCTGCGGCGCATCTCGTCAAGCTCTTGCGCAACATCCTCTGGCCGCCGGCTGCGGGTCAATACCGACCGCCTGACGCGCCCGAACTCTGCCACAAGCGCGCTGTCACCTGCGACAGCACGCGCGCGGGACAGCGCCATATGCTCCCACAACCAGGCCTCATTGCTTTGGTAACTCTCGAACGATTGCAGCGAAGTGGCCACCGGCCCTGCCTGCCCCGAGGGGCGCAGCCGCATATCGACCTCATAGAGCTTGCCCTCCGCCGTGGCGGCAGAAAGCGCCGTCACCAGCGCCTGGGTCAAGCGCGCAAAATAGGCGCGGGTTGTCAGCGGCCTTGGCCCGTCAGAGCCTTCGGCCCCGCCCGCATCATAGACGACGATCAGGTCGAGATCGGAGCGTGCCGACAATTGCGCCGCCCCGAGCGAGCCCATCGCGACCACCGCTGCGCCGCGCCCGGGCTGGGGGCCGTGCTTGACGCTGAACTGCGCCACCACGAACGGAAACAGCCCGCCCACCGCTGCCTCCGCCAGATCGGCATATTGCTGGGCTGCCTCTTCGGGGGCGATCAGGCCGCGCAACTGGTGCACGCCTATGCGGAAATGCCATTCCTTCTGCCAGCGTCGCGCGAGATCAAGCTGCGCCTCATAATCGCCAAGCTCGGAAAGCTGCGCGGCAAGCTGGGCGTGCAGCCCCGCCTGACCCGGCCAGGGGCTGAAGAAATCACCGCCTAGCACCGCGTCAAACACCTGCGCATTGCGCGACAGGTATCCCGCAAGCTCAGCAGAGGCCGCGCAGATATCAGCCACAAGCTGGGTCAGCTGCGGGTTGGCCTCAAAAAGCGACAGCACCTGCACACCCGCAGGCAGCCCCGACAAGAACCGCTCGAACGCCTGCAGCGCCTGGGCGGGATCGCCTGCCGCATCAAGATGGGCGCGGATACCGGGGAAGACGCGCTGAAAAATCTCCGCCGCGCGCGGGCTGCGCAAGGCAGGCAGGCTGCGCCATTTCTCCAGATAGTCCAGCGTGCTGTCCGTCGCAGCCGATGCCTCTGGTGCGAAGAAATCCTCTGTCAGCCGGGCCGTGGCGGCAAAACGCTCTGTCAGCTCCGCCCGCAGGGTGTGCGCATCTGTGCCCATAAAAGCCGCCAACCGGGCGAACCCTTCGGGCGCACTGGGCAGGTCATGGGTTTGCGCATCACCCAGCATCTGCAACCGGTGCTCTACCTCGCGCAGATAGGCATAGTTGGCTTGCAGTTCAGACGCCGCCTGCGCCTCAACCCAGCCCGAGGCGACCAGCCGGTCCAGCCCCTCCACCGTGCCCCGGACACGAAGCGTGCGGTCCCTGCCACCTGCAATGATCTGCCGGGTCTGGGTGAAGAACTCGATCTCGCGAATGCCGCCCTGACCGAGCTTCACATTATGCCCCTCAAGCGTGAAGGCCCCGCCCAGCCCTTTGTGGTCGCGGATCCGCAGGCGCATGTCATGAGCGTCCTGAATCGCTGCAAAATCAAGGTGCTTGCGCCAGACAAACGGGGTCAGCCGGTCAAGAAAACTCTGCCCGGCTGCGATATCGCCGCCACAGACACGCGCCTTGATGAAGGCCGCCCGCTCCCATGTTCTGCCGACGCTTTCGTAATAGCGCTCAGCGGTCTCCATGGCGATGCAAACGGGCGTCACGGACGCATCGGGCCGAAGCCTCAGATCGGTGCGAAAGACATAGCCCTCCGGCGTCACCTCACTGAGGAGCGCGGTCAGCTTGCGCGTGACGCGGATGAACGCCGCCCGCGCCTCGGTGTAATCCGCCGGATCGAAGCGCGTCTCATCAAAGAGGCAAATGAGATCAATATCGGAGGAGTAATTCAGCTCCCCCGCCCCCATCTTGCCCATGGCCAGCACCGCCATACCACCTGCATCCGCTGCGTCCTCAGGGCTGAGCCCCGGCAGTTTGCCGCGCGCAATTTCTGCCGCGACCAGCGCCTTGAGCGCGCTGTCAACGCAGGCATCCGCCAGCCCGGTCAATGCGCCAGTCACCTGGCCCAGCGCCCAAACCCCGCCGAGATCAGCCAATGCGGCCAGCAGAGCCACCCGCCGTTTGGCCTGCCGAAACGCGCCCGATTGCGCGGACAGCTCGGCCGCGCGCACATCCCTCAGAACCGCCTGCAACATCGCATCGGGGGTCTGATCCGCCAGCCCCGTGATCCATTCCGCTTCTTTGCGCAGCAGCCCCGCCAGATACGGGCTGCACCCCGCAACCCCTTCGACCAGCCGCCGGAACGCGTCTGGCATCCGGGCAAAATATACGGCCACCTCCGCGCCTATGTCGGGCTGAAACGGTGTCGGGCTGCGGGTGATGGCGTCGCTGAAAAGCATGGCCCCAGATTGATCGCGCCGGGGCGTTGCGGTCAACCGCGCTTTGCGATCTGGTAGCCGCAAAACGGAGGTCGCGATGAGCAAGAGTTTGAAGCGCGTGACAGCGGCCCTGGATGCCGCCGGTCTGGACGTTGAGATCATGCAGACCGGCAGCGACACCCGCACAGCCGCGCAAGCCGCAGAGGTGGCGGGATGCCATGTCGACCAGATCGCCAAGTCGATCATCTTTCGTGGCATAGCCTCGGGCGCGGCCATTCTGTTCCTGACCGCTGGCGGCAACCGCGTGTCGGAGGCGAAAGCCTCAGCCGTGGCGGGCGAGGCGTTGGGCAAGGCGGATGCCGCGCTGATCCGCGCGCAGACCGGGTTTGCGATTGGCGGCGTTGCGCCGGTGGGTCACCTCAACCCGATCCGCGCCTATATGGACCCGCGCCTGGCAGAATTCGATGTGATCTGGGCCGCCGCCGGAACGCCGCATCACATCTTCCCGATCTCACCGACCGATCTGATCGCCCTGACCGGGGCGGAACCCGCCGCATTCACGCAAGACTAGGTCTCGATCAAATCAAAAACGGACAGGGCTGCGCGCAATCCGGGCGGCTCATCCCCCTGCCCCAAAGCGGTCATCGTCTCGGCGCAGGCCTTGAGTTGCCGCGCCCGCGCGCCTTCGTCGCTGAGCAGCTCGTTGAGGGCGCGGGCTATCGCGTCGGGCTTGCACTCCTCACCCAGAAATTCCGGGACGGCATGGGACTTCGTCACGATATTGACCAGCGTGACCGTATCGATCAGCATTTTGGACGCAATGATCCGGCGCGAAAACCAGTTCATGTCATAGGCGATCACCATAGGCGTGGCGGCCGCCGCCAGCTCAAGCGACACGGTCCCCGAGGCGGCAAGCGCCACATCGGCCGTATGAAACGCCGCCCGCTTGGCCCGTTCGAAATCCTCCCGGCTCAGATCGCGCGGGTCCAGCACGATGGGCACCCCCGGCCACCGATCAACAAACTCGCGCACCTTGCGCACCACGCCTCGGGTGGTGGGCACGACGACGCGCGCGCTGGGGTGCTGCGCGACCACGCCGGCAAGCGCCTGCCCGAACCGGTCGCCCAGCCGGGTGACCTCCCCCATGCGCGACCCCGGCAAGGCCAGAATCACCGGCACATCGCCCAGCCCGTAAGTGCGCCGGAACGCCGCAATCTCTGCCGGGCCGGGCACGGGCTCTGCCACGACGGGGTGGCCCACGAAATCGCAGGTCATGCCTGCGGCTTCCATATAGGGCGGCTCGAACGGAAAAAGCGCCAGCACATGGTCGATAAACCCGGCCATCTTCGCGGCGCGCTCCGGCCTCCAGGCCCAGACGGTCGGGGCCACGTAATGCGCCGTCGGGATCCCGGGCGCCATGCGGCGCACCGATTTGGCGACGCGCAGGCAGAAATCCGGGCTGTCGATGGTGACAAGCACGTCGGGCTTCGCCAGCACAATATGATTGGCCAGCTCGTCGCGGCGTTTGAATAGGTGGCGCAGTTTCGGCAGCACTTCGGCCAGCCCCATGACCGACAGCTCTTCCATCGGGAACTGGCTGATCAGACCTTGGGCCTGCATCATCGGCCCCCCCACGCCCGCGAAGCCTATATCGGGGTTGAGCTCTTTGAGCCCCGCCATCAAGGCCGCGCCCAGCCGGTCGCCCGAGGGCTCGCCCGCGATCAGGTAAATATTCATGGTCGGACCCACAAAAACAGCTCGGCCCGGTCCGCGATCTCGATACAGCGCGCCGCGTCAAGCATCATGACTCGGTGCGCCTCGATCACCACTCCGGCCAGTTGCAGCTCGGCTGCGCGGCGCAGCGTGTCGGGGCCAATGGTGGGCATGTCGATGCGCAGCTCCTGGCCCGGCTTGGCGGCTTTGACCAGAACCGCGCCCTGCCCCAATGCACCGCCCTCCTGCGCCACAAGCGAGCGCATCATCCAATCCGTGCCGGGCAGCGCCTCAAGGGCAAGCGCCTGACCCCGCGCAATGATGCAGGACTGCCCTACATCCGCCTGAGCCATGGCCGCCAGCACCTCCGCCCCGCGATCCGCGTCCTTTTTGTGAGTATCGCCCGGCCGGTGCTGGCCCAGCACACCGGGCGGGGGCAGCAGATCAGGGCGCAGCTGATGCGCGCCCAGCGTTTCGATCCCCGCCTCCTCAAAGAAGCTCAGCAAAATGCGCAGCGCCGCGTCATCACCCTGCTGCAACGCCGCCATCATGCGCGGCACAAGCGGCATGGTCTGGGCGTCGATCCGGGCGGGGTCAAGCGGCGGGCGCGCCACCCGACCCGCAAAGCAAATCTGGCGCACACCCTGAGTGGTCAAATCGGCAATGAAGCTGCCCAGTGTTTCGATCCGAAAACGGATCGGGGCCTGCAGACCAGACAGATCCGACGGGTGGCCTTCCAGCTCGGCCAGGCAGATGGGCCTGCCCGCGTCCTCAAGCGTCTCAAGCAGCATACCCGGCAGCGCGCCCTCGCCCGCGACAATGGCCAGCACGCCCGGGGCTACCTTGGGGTCAGGAACGACCTGTCGGTGCGCCCCAGAATGAAATCCACGACCTCATGCACATAGGCGCTGTCGGTCTCTTCCTTCAGGCGTTGGGCGCGGTCCTGAAAGGCCCCGTCGCCCTGGCGCAGCATCTGGTAGGCCGCCCGCAACGCGGTGATGTCCGAGCGCGCGACGCCCGCACGCTTGAGCCCCACGTAATTCAGCCCGTCCAGATCACCGCGCGGAGCCTGCACCAGCCCGTAGGGGATCACGTCATGCGTCACCATCGTCACCGCCCCGATAATCGCGCCGCGGCCGACGCGCACCCATTGATGGATGCCCGACAGCCCACCGATGATCACCTTATCCTCGATATGGCAATGGCCCGCGATTGCGCCCTGATTGGCCACGATCACCTCGTTGCCGACAATCGCGTCATGGGCCACGTGGGCGCCAGTCATGAACAGGCAATCATCGCCCACCCTGGTCAATCCGCCGCCGCCCTTGGTGCCGGTGTTCATCGTCACGCCCTCGCGGATGCGGTTGCGCTTGCCGATCTCCAGCCGGGTTTCTTCGCCGTCAAATTTCAGGTCCTGCGGGATCTCACCGATCACCGCGAAAGGGAAGATCACACTCTCCACGTCAATAGAGGTGTGGCCCGTCACCACGACATGCGATTTCAGCTCGACATCGGCACCTATGGCGACATGCGGACCCACCGTGCAAAACGGCCCAATCCGGGCCGAGGGGTCAATCTGCGCGCCGTCTGCGATGACTGCTGAGGGATGGATCAAATCGCTCATTCCGTGGGCGGGACGATCATCGCGGCGAACTCGGCTTCTGCGGCGATCTCGCCATCGACATGCGCCACCCCTTTGAACTTCCAGACCTTGCCCCCGACACGGCCCCGGATCACGGTCACATCAAGCGTCAACACGTCGCCCGGCACCACCTTGCGGCGAAATTTGCAGCTGTCGATGCCCATGAAATAGACCAGCAGCCCCTTGTCAGCGGCATCCATCGTGATGGCCACCATAACGGCGGAGGTCTGCGCCATGGCCTCGATGATGATCACACCCGGCATGATGGGGGTTGCGGGAAAATGGCCTTGGAAATGCGGCTCGTTGAAGGTCACATTCTTGATGCCCCTGGCCGAAACCCCGTGCTTGATATCCACAACCTTGTCAATCAGCAAAAACGGGTAGCGATGCGGGATCACCCGCTGGATCAGGTCAATATCGGCTGAGGTCGGCAGGTCGGTCATAGGGTATGCTCTTATTGTCGTGCCGCAGCTGACGGTGGCGGCTTGGGATACAGACCTAGCAGCGCCCCCGGCCCCGCACAAGTCACGCAAAATGTCAGTTCTCGTCCGTCGTCGCTGGGGCGGCAGGGGCAGGCAATCGCGCGGGCTGTTCGGGCCGGCGCGGGGGCGGATCAGGGGTTACGGGCGGCGGCGGGGCCTCGCCAATCGCCGCGTTCACCCGTTCAATGGCCAGCTCGGTCACATCGATGGAGCGCAGCGACAGGATCACCGCATTCTGGTTCAAAATCGCAAGCGCCCCGGCCTCCTGCACCATCTCGAACAGAACCGGATAGGCCAGCTGAAAAAACCGCGTGCGCTCGCCATCCGCCTCCCCTTGCAGCGCATCACGTTTGTTGGCCTGTGCCGCGCGGATGGCGGTGACACGCTCGTCGAAATCTTCGGCAAGCACCCGAAACTCCGCAGGCTCCATCGTGGCGCGGTCTTCAGTCAGCTGGCGCTCCTCCTCGCGCAGGGTCGCCTCGATGCGCCGGTTCTCCGCCGCCAGCACGCGGGAGCGCGCTGCAAGCGTGTCCCGCACGCGTTCCGCAAACAGGGATGCCGTATAAAGCCGCTCTTGATCCAGCGTCAAAATGGGCGGGGCGATCGTGGCGTCCTGCGCCGCCACCGGCCCCGCCATCAGGCAAGCGCAAAGGGCCAGCAGCCGCCACATAGGCTTAGAACCGGGTGGAGACGGTCAGATCAAAGCTGCGTTCGCGGTCGAAGTCTTCCTTGATCAAGGCTCTGGAGAAGTTGAACCGCAACGGACCGATCTGGGTGTCCCAAAAGACCGACACGCCGAGGGTGGCCCGCAAGTTCAGGCTGTCATCCACCTCGCCCGCGTCGCCCGCCGTATCATCCAGCCCCCAGACGGAGCCCACATCCAGAAACGCACCGCCGCTGATCCCGTATTCCTCTGGCAGCCCCAGCGGGAACTCCGCCTCCAGCCGCGCGACGGCGAAGTAATTGCCGCCCAGCGCGTCCTGATCGGCCGAGCCCAGGTCGCGTGGCCCGATGCCGTCCCCTTCAAAGCCACGCATCCGGCGCGAGCCCAGGAAGAACCGTTCGGTGATGCGGCTGTTGCCGCTCAGCATGGTCTGCGCCCCGAATTCAAACTCCGCGCGCAACGTCACCTCTTCGCGGGCCACGCGCGTCTCGGCCGAGATCAGGCCCGTGGTGTTGATAAACTCGCGGTCGCCGCCGACACCGGCAAACTCCTGGCCAAAGCGCAGCAAGACACCCGCATTCGGGTTCAGCCCCGACCGGCGCGAATCGTAGGTATAGGTATATCCCAGGGCCGAGGTATATTCGTCGCCTTCGTCGCGTTGAATGATGCCCGAGACGGTCGGATCGACATCCCTGATCGAGTCGCGGGACAGACGGTAACTCAGCTGCAGCCGACCATTTTCAGAAATCGGGAACTCGATGCTGGGTGAGAAGCCGATATTCAGCGTATCGAAATCAGAGAATTCCGAATCCGTCGTCCGGTAGAAGACATTTAGGCCAAACCGCAGGTCGCGGCCCAGGAAAGCGGGCTCAACAAAGGTCAGCGACGTGTCCTGCGTGTCAGACCCGGTGTCGAAGGAGAAGGCAAGCGTTTGACCGCGCCCCAGAAAATTCCGCTCCGAGAAGCTGACATTGAACCCGACACCGCCTTCAGAGCCATAGCTGACCCCGAACCCCAGCGCCCCGGTCGTCGTCTCTTCCACATCCACATCGACAATGACCTGATCAGGGGAAGACCCTTGCCGGGTGTTGATATCTGCGGTGGTGAAGTAGTTCAGCGCCCGGATGCGCTCTGCCGCATCGCGAATTTCGCGCGGGTTGAACGGGTCGCCCTCCACCGTGCGGAACTGACGGCGCAACACGCGATCCAGCGTGGTCGCGTTGCCCTCGATATCGATCCGCTCGACAAAGACGCGCGGCCCGCGGATGACGGCAAATTCAACATCCAGCGTCATATCCGCGTCGTTGCGCGAGACGCGCGGCTCGACCCGAATAAAATCGAGCCCCTTCTGGATCGCCAGACGCTCCATCCTGGTGATCGTGTTCTCGATGCGGGCGGGCGAATAGGTGCTGCCCGATTTGATCTTGCTGACCGCCTGGAACTCCGCCGGGTCGATCTCGGCAAGATCGCTGATCGTGGTAATCTCACCAAAGCTGAATTGCTGGCCTTCCTGGATCTTGAAGGTAACAAAGAACGCGTCACGCTCGCGCGTCAGCTCGGGCGTGGCTGACAGAACCTGAAAATCGACATAGCCCCGCGACAGGTAGAAATCGCGCAGCAGCTGGCGGTCAAAGGCGATGCGGTCCGCGATAAACGTGTCCGACGCGATCACAGCGCGGAAGATGCCGGCCTGCTTGCTTTCGACAACGCGGCGCAGTCGTCTGTCGGAATAGGCCCGGTTGCCAACAAAGCTGATCCGCTCAACCTCGCTGACCCGCCCTTCGGACACCTCGAACACCACATCGACGCGATTGTTGGAGCGCGGGATAATCCGCGGGATCACCGTGGCCGAAATCCGCCCGGCCTGACGGTAGCCCTCTGTCAGCGTGGCCGCATCCGCCTCGGCCGTGGCCGGGTTGTAGACGCGGCGCGACTGGGTCTGCAGCAGTGGCAAAAGGTCTTCATCCTTGAGCCGCAGATTGCCCTCGATATTGACCCGGTTGACGGTTGGAAACTCTACCACATCCACGATCAGGCGGTTGCCTGCGGGCGTCAGGTTGACGGATTCAAACAGGCCCGATTGCTGCAGGCGCTGAAACGCGTCGTTCAACTGCGCGGCGCTGACGCTCTGTCCTCGGGGGATGTTCAGAAAGCTCAGGATTGTCGCATCTTCGATGCGCTGATTGCCGTTGATCTCGATGCTGGAGATGGCAAAATTCTGCGCGTAGGCCGGTTTCGTAACCTGTTGGGCCAGGGTCGCACTCAGCCCGCATAGGGCCAAAACGGCAAGCACTCTGAGGCCAAAACCCAATCGCTGCGTCGCTTTTGCGATCATCATATGCCCACCGCCCTGTTTTATACACCTTATATTGTGCCTACTGGTACCTCGTGTTGCAGGGGTTGTCAAAAGCCGAAAACGCAAAAAACGGCCCTCACGCGCAGGACCGCTAAGTGTTTTTCAGGATGTGGGCCGGAGCCTGCGCTAGAGCGTCGCGGCAAAGTTGCCCAGCATGAGCGCCGCGCAGATGGCGGCAGGCCACAAGACGCGATCCCAGTTGAGATCAACCAGCAGGCGCAGCCCGCCAAATCGCGTGTGAATCTGTTGCATCGGATCAGTACCCAAAAACATGTCTGGAGGCCAAGATGGCAGATAAACGTGGCGAAATTGGGGCGTGGCCACGCGGCCCTCACACCCTGCCCGAAACCCTGACCCGCGCAGCGCCGCGTTAAACGCAGACGATGTCGCGGCTCAGCGCAAAGACCATGACCGACAACAGCACCATCAGCCCGCCCATCATCAAGACATTCAGCACCTGATCATTGGGCGGGCGGCGGAACACCGCCTCATAGGCATGAAACACCAGATGACCGCCATCCAGAACGGGGATCGGGAACAGGTTGATCAGCCCCACCACCGTGCTGAGCGCTGCGATGAACAAGATGAACTCCACCGGGCCCTGGCTTGCCGTGTGGCCCGAGGCCTGCGCGATGCCGATGGCCCCCGACATGTTGCAGGTGCTGATCTGCCCGGAGGCAATGTGCCAAAGCCCCGACAGGCTCGTGGTGATGTAGTTCCAGGTCGCAACCGCGCCCCCCTCGACAGCCTCAAAGAAGGGCAGCGGCACGGTTTGCGGCTCGAAAAATGCGCCGCCCGAGAAGCCAATCAGCCAGAGCGTTTCAAACCCGTCTTCGGTGGGCAGGTCCCTCTGGCGCGGCTCCAGCGTGACGGTGAGCGTCTCCCCGCCGCGCCAGACGCCAAGTTCCATCGCCCGCCCTTGGCCCGCCTGCACCAGATCACGGACCTGATTGAGCGACCAGACGGGGGTGCCGTCGACGGTCTGGATCACGTCGCCCTCTTCCAGCCCGGCGGACACCGCCGCAGATTTCGGCTGCAGGCTGTCCAGGATCGGCGGGAAGGGGAAGACGCTGTCAAAGCTGACCTGCTCCCCCGCGCGGCTGACGACATAGCCCACCTGCTCTGTCGGTTCCAACTCGCGGCCCACCTCGTAGAACGCGCCCAGATCGGGGGTCGGTTTCCCTGCGACACTGACCAGCAGATCGCCCTGTTCGAACTGTTCTTCATTGCCGGGATTGGCCTTGATCTCACCAATCAGCGGCTGCTCTGACGGCTGGCCTGAGAAAAAGAAGACGGCCGCAAAGATCAGAATCGAGAAGATAAAATTGAACACCGGGCCTGCCGCCACGGTGGCCGCGCGCCGCCACAGATCCGCGCCATGCATGGTCCGTTTCAGCTCGGTAGAAGACAGGCCCGTCATCGCTGCCCCATCCTTGCCCGAGGCCGCATCGGCATCGCCCAGAAATTTGACATAGCCGCCCAGCGGCAGGGCCGCGAGCTGCCATTTCGTGCCGTGTTTGTCGAAGGCCGACCAGATCACCGGCCCAAACCCGATCGAGAAGACCTCCGCATGGATGCCGCACCAGCGGCCGATGATGTAATGGCCGTATTCATGGATCGCGACAATGACCGACAGCGCGACAATAAAGGCGATAACCGCCCAGCCGACGCCGCCAAAAGTCGCAATCAAGCTGCCAAAATCCATCCGTGCCTCTGCCTTTTGTTACCGCGCGGCGATCAATTCTGCCGCGGTCTTACGTGCCAGATGGTCCGCAGCCAACACGGAATCAAGCGATGCGCCGTCAGATCCTGCGATTTCACCCGAAAGTGTCGAGAGCGTGGCATCCACGATCTCCGCCATATGCGTGAAGCCGATCTGGCGCGCGATGAACGCATCAAGGGCTGCTTCCTTGGCCGCTGTGAACACCGCGCCCGCCAGACCGCCGGCCTCCATCACCTCGCGCGCAAGGCGCAAGGCCGGGTAGCGCACGGGATCGGCGGGCCTGAAATTCAGCTGCGCCACTTTCGTCAAGTCCAGCCGCTCAACAGGCACGTCGCCGCGCGCGGGCCAATGCAGCGCATATCCGATGGCATGGCGCATATCATGCGGGCCGATATGGGCCATAAGCGCCCCGTCCCTGAAGCCCACCAGCGCGTGAATCAGGCTTTCGGGATGCACCACGGCCTCGATCTGGTCCGGCCTGACGCCAAAAAACTCCTTCGTTTCGATCAATTCCATCGCCTTGTTAAAGAGCGAGGCTGAATCAATCGTTATTCGCTGCCCCATATCCCAGTTGGGGTGGGTGCAGGCGTCCTCCAGCGTGGCTTTGTGCAGGTCCTGGGCGGGCCAGTCGCGAAACGCGCCGCCCGAGGCGGTGATGATGATCCGCTCCACCGACGCGATCTCTTCGCCGACCAGCGCCTGAAACACCGCCGAATGCTCGCTATCAACGGGCAGCACGGTCGCCCCATGCGCCTTGGCCGCACCCAGCAGGATCGGCCCGGCGGTCACGAGGGATTCCTTGTTGGCAAGGGCCAGCACCTTGCCCTGTTGCAGCACCTCCAGCCCCGGCACCAGCCCGGCAGCGCCCACAATGGCCGACATCACCCAATCCGCAGGCCTATGCGCGGCCTCGGCCACGGCTTGCGTTCCTGCGGCCACCTCGATCCCTGTGCCTGCAAGGGCGTCTTTCAGCGCGTCGTAGCAGTCATCAAAGGCTGTCACCGCGATCTCGGCCTTCAGGGCAATCGCCTGCTCGGCCAGCGTCTCGACATTGCGCCCGCCCGTCAGCGCCACCACGTCATAGGCTTCGGCGTCGCGCAGGATCAGGTCGATGGTGTTTTGCCCGATGGAGCCCGTCGCCCCGAAAATGGTGACTTTGCGCATGGGCTAGTTCAAAATCGAGGGCACAGGCGGGAAGTCGACGATCTGTTCAATCAGCAGCAGAAAGACCGAGGCGCCCAGCATCCCGTCAAAGCGGTCAAACACGCCGCCATGGCCGGGGATCAGGTTCGAGCTGTCCTTCACGCCCATTTTCCGCTTCATCGCACTTTCGGCAATATCGCCCATCTGCGAGGCCATGGACAGCGCGATGGAAATACCCACCACCTCAAGCCCGACGCCGGGGATGCGCAGAAAGTAGGCCCCGACCAGACCGGCCGCGACCCAGCCTGCGACCGTGCCCGACCAGGTCTTTTTCGGGCTCACACGTGGCCAGAATTTAGGGCCCCCAAAGACCCGTCCCGCAAAATAGCCCGCCACATCGGTGACAATGACCACCAGCGCCAGCCACAGCATCCAGGTGAAGCCGAAATCAACCCGCTGCACGGCCAGCCCGTAGGCGGCGATGACGATCAGGGCGGAAAAGGTGATGTAAAGCGTGCGGTTGCGCGGCAAAAGCGCGATCCCCGCAATCGAGGGCAGCAAGATGAAAGGCAGCCCCACGCCCAAAGGCAGAAACCGCGCGGCCAGAAAGGCCCCCGCCGCCCCGGCCCCCAGCATCAGCGCGCGGCGCGGGCCGCCGCCCAGCATCAAGACCAGCTCCCACACGAGCGCGGCCACCAAAAGGCAGCACAGCATCATGAAGGGCAAACCGCCAAGCCAAACGCAGGTCAGCCCCACCACCGCAATCACAGCCCCCGAGGCCATGCGGACCCAAAGGTCGGAAAACTTCTCCGCCTGGAGGCTCAACAGGTCAGGCCTTTACAGCGCCAAAGCGGCGGTCCCGCGCGCCATACCGCCCGACAACAGCCTCAAAGACGTCCGGGGTGAAATCGGGCCAATGGGTGTCGATGAACTCATATTCCGCATAGGCCGATTGCCACAGAAGAAAGTTCGAAATCCGCGCCTCCCCGCTGGTGCGGATCACCAGATCGGGGTCGGGCAACATGCAGGTGTCGAGGTAGGAGGCCAGCACCTCCGAGTTCACCTGCTCGGGCAGCAGCCGCTTTTGGGCAATCTCCACCGCAAGGCGCTGGGTGGCGCGGGTCACCTCGTCGCGCGCGCCGTAATTCAGCGCGATGGTCAGATGTGTCGTGTCATTGTCCTCGGTCAGCTTTTCAAGGAAATCCATCAGCTTTTGCAGCTTCGTGTCGAGCTTTTCGCGCTCGCCTATAAACCGCACCCTTGTGCCCAGGCGGTGCAGGTAATTGGCCTCCCGCTGGATGTAGCGGCGAAACAGCGCCATCAGCCCTGCCACCTCGGATTGGGTGCGTTTCCAGTTCTCGGTCGAGAAGGCAAAGATCGTCAGATATTTGACCCCCAGCTGCGGGCAGGTCTCGACCGCCTGACGCACGCGTTTCGCGCCTGCCTGGTGGCCAAAAAGGCGCGGTCGGCCCCGTTGGGTGGCCCAACGGCCATTGCCATCCATGATAATGGCCACATGGTTCGGCCCCTCGGGGTTCATCTGGGTAACGCTCATTCGAAAATCCTCGTTGGAAGTGCGAACGCCGCCCCGACGGGGCGGCGAGCCGGCCATGCTTATACTTGCATGATCTCTTCTTGTTTGTTGGCCAATGCGTCGTCGACCGCCTTGATCTGCGCGTCGACCATCTCTTGCACTTCGGCCTCCCAAAGTTTCTGGTCATCCTCGGACATGCCGTCCGCCTTGGCCTTCTTGATCTGATCCATCGCGTCGCGGCGGATATTGCGCACCGAGACGCGGGCATTCTCGGCATAGGTGCCTGCCACCTTGCTCAGCTCGCGGCGGCGTTCCTCGTTCAGCTCGGGGATGGGCAGCATGATGATGGTGCCGTTGAGCTGCGGGTTGATGCCAAGCCCGCTTTCGCGGATCGCCTTCTCGACCTTGCCCACGAGGCCCTTATCCCAAACATTGATTGTCACCATCCGCGGTTCTGGCACATTCACCGTTCCCACCTGGTTAATCGGGGTCATCGAGCCATAGGCGTCGACCATGACCGGCTCCAGCATCGCGGCAGAGGCGCGGCCCGTGCGCAGCGAAGCAAACTCGGTCCTCAGGTTGGCCATGGCACCGTCCATCCGGCGCGAAAGATCATCCGTGTCCAAAATGAAGTCGTCTGACATGCCCCACCTCTTCCGTGTGTCTTGTTCTTACCTAGCAGCCTTGTAGCCCGGCTTTGGCAAAAGGGGCAACCTTGTGCACAAGCGCCCCTGTCCGAGCGGGAATATTTCGCAACACTTATGCCCGGCACGCGCGCCGGACGCGCGGCCATGTCACATATCACCAAGCGCCAAAGACGCGCCCAGTCGCGTATTTGTTCAGGCTGTCAGGCGGGTAGATGCACGGTTCATAGCCTCTGCCCGCCGGGGCGCATCGGCTGGCGGTTGGCGCATAGCCGTCATTTCTTCCATGTTTTTGAAAACTCCGATCCGGTTGCGATGAAAGGACATGGCTGCGGCGCAAAAGGTCAAAATGTCCCATTAACCTTTATTGAAAATTTGAAACAGTTGCAGGCGCGTCGGGCAACTGACGCGTTGTCTACATGTTTCGCACTTAGCCAGTGCGTTAAAAAGGGAAAAACAAATGACACTTACATCGACCATCAGGGCATTCATGCTCGCTTTTGTTGTGGCCATAGCAAACCTATCCGCCGCATCCGCCCAGTCACTCGAATTCGACTATGCCCCGGGCATCGTTGGCGCGCCGCTCACCCAGACAGAGGTGTTGGAGCTCGAACAGTTTCTCGAAGCGCATGCACCATCCTTGGCACAAAGCGCCGTCCTCACCCAGCAGGACGCCGACGCGATGCTGCAAAATGCGCTGCCCTACACCCCATCTACCGGCGAAGCTGTCGTAGAGCAGGCCCATGGCTGCCATAAAAGGGGCTGTCAAAGGACATGTCCGATCTGCACCTTCCCAAGATCCACTGACACAAAAGGGCACTGCAAACAGGGCGGGCTGCTACACAGTTGCTTTAGAAAAGCGCAAACACCCCCTAGAAAATAACCGTCAAGGGAACCCGGATCGGGTTTTCATGACACGCGGCGGCCCCCGATCATGGGGCCGTCATTCTGCCGGGGTCTGCGCCGCGCGGTTGGGTCGACGCGGTTGCGGCAAAATCATCATCCGTGACGGCGTCTGAACGATCCGAACCTGCGACTCCCGGTAGACCCCAAGCAGGCAGTTCGACACCACCGACACGTTAAGATCGCCGTCAAAGCCGCCACTTCCTGCGCCGCGTCTGTCGGAGGCCTCAGGCTCATCTTCAAACGGACTCCCTTCGCCCAGAACGACGACCCCGTCGCTGATCACCTCAACATTGTCAGAGGTCCGCACCGCGTCAGCCACAGCGGATGTGATGAAGTCGCCATCCAATGAAACGGTGTAGACGCAGGACAGGCCCCGGATATACTCTTCCAACTCTTCTGAGACCGCGACGCCGAAGGCCCGCGTGGTCTCTTCCCATGTGGCCCGTGCGGACGGCGCGGTTTGATCCAGAATCGAGACCGCGAACTCCCCAAAGGCGACGTTGAAGCGGATGACGTTGTTTTCCAGGATGATCGGGTCGATGGCACGCACCACGGCCAGCTCCGAGACCCCAAAGTCGCCAGATTCAAGCGCGATGCGCTGAACCGGGCCATCCCGCCCACAGCCCGACAAGGCCAAACCGGCAATGACGCAGCCAACGGCTCGGATCATGTTGCCCCCCCCTCTGCAAACCCGGCGCGCCGGTCTGCTACTCTTTGACAATCGTGTAGGTGCCCTCGCCTGCCAGAATGCCGCGGAAGCCGCCCGGCTCGTCCAGCGAGAAGACGATGATTGGCAGGGCATTGTCACGCGCAAGCGCAATGGCTGAGGCGTCCATCACCTTCAGCCGCTTGGTCAGCACGTCATCATAGCTGATCTCGTCATAGCGGGTCGCGTCAGCATGCTGGGCGGGGTCCTTGTCGTAAATGCCGTCAACGCCGTTCTTGCCCATGAAGATCGCCTGGCACGACATCTCGTTGGCCCGCAGCGCGCAGGCCGTGTCGGTGGTGAAATACGGGTTGCCGGTGCCCGCCGCAAAGATGCAGACCCGCTTCTTTTCAAGGTGGCGCACGGCCCGCCTGCGGATATAGGGCTCGGCCACCTCGTTCATCGTGATGGCCGAGATCACGCGGGTATGGATGCCCAGCGCCTCCAACGCACCCTGCATCGCGAGCGCGTTCATTACGGTGGCCAGCATCCCCATGTAATCTGCCGTGGTGCGCTCCATGCCTTGCGCGGAGCCTTGCAGCCCCCGGAAAATATTGCCGCCGCCGATCACCATGCAGATCTCCACCCCCATATCGTGGACGATCTTAATCTCGCGCGCGATCCGCTCGACGGTGGGCGGATGCAGCCCGAACCCCTGATCCCCCATCAGCGCCTCGCCGGAAATCTTCAGGAGCACGCGCTTATAGGCGGTCTGCGGGGTGGCGTCGGTCATGGGGGCCTCTTCCTGGATGCTTGCAAATCGTCGGCAAAATGTCGGAAAAGCCGCATAGGTTCAATGGCCAAGCGGCGCTGACACCGGGTCAAGATGAGGATCGCACCACAAGATGCTGGAATTGCTGCAAACTATTGACCCAAACCGGCCGGTGCTTATCGCGGGGCCCACCGCTTCTGGCAAGTCGTCCCTGGCGCTTGCCTTGGCCGAGGCGCAGGGCGGCACGGTGATCAATGCCGACGCGCTGCAGGTGTTTGGCTGCTGGCAGTTGCTCTCAGCGCGCCCCAGCGCGCCGGAGCTTGCCCGCGCGCCGCATGCGCTTTACGGCCATGTCGCCCATGATGCGGCCTATTCGACGGGGCATTGGCTGCGCGAGGTGACGCCGCTTTTGCGCGACACCCGGCCCATTATCGTGGGCGGCACCGGGTTGAACTTCACGGCGCTGACCGAAGGGCTGGCGGACATCCCCGCCACGCCGGACCATATCCGACAGGCGGCGAATGCGACGCCCCTGCCCGAGATGCTCGCAGCCCTGGACGACACAACCCGCGCACGGATCGACACGGCCAACCCCGCCCGCATCCGCCGCGCCTGGGAGGTTCTGACCAACACGGGCCGCCAGATCAGCGCGTGGCAGGATGACACGCCGCCCCCGCTCTTGCCGCTGAGCGACGCGGTGCCCCTCGTCCTCGACAGCCCGAAGGAGTGGCTCAACGACCGCATCACGCGGCGCTTCGATCTGATGCTCGCAGGTGGCGCCTTGGACGAGGTCCGCGCGATGCAGGGCGATTGGGACCCGGAGCGCCCCTCCTCCAAGGCCATCGGCGCGCCGGAGTTGATGGCCCATCTCGCAGGCGAGTTCACGCTGGAAGACGCGCGCGCGCGCGCCATCATCGCCTCGCGCCAATATGCCAAACGGCAGCGCACCTGGTTTCGCGCCCGCATGCGCGCATGGCGCCACATCGCGGCGGACCGCCTGACCCGCTGATCCGCGCGCTGCTTTCCACCGCGCACCAAGGCGGCTATAAGGCCCATCGGGATACCGAACGCCACGTTGGGGAATTGGGCTGATCATGACGCTGCCACGTCTGCCACATGTTGAAACCTTGGCCGCGGCCCAGCGCCGCGAGGCGTGGGCGTCGGATAAGGCGCGCTCGCTGGAGCACCCCGTCTTGTTCTGGATCACGCGCGGTCAGGGCCGGTTCATGGTCGATTGCAGGCTGCGCGGCATTGGTCCCAACACGGCCATCTACGTACCCGCGCAGACGCTTTTCAGCTACGAGATGCTTGCCGGGCCGCAAGGCATGGTGCTGTCTTTGCCAAATGATGACGCCGCCGGGCTGCCGCGCCGCGCGGCCATCGTGCGCGCCAGCCAGGTGCAATCCCAGGCCGAGCTGACCGGGCTGATCGATGCGCTCGCCCGCGAATTGGCCGAGCTGCGCACCGGGCAGCGCCGCGCAATCAAGGCGCATGTGATGATGATCGCGGTGTGGCTGGACCGGATTCTGTCAGACCAACCGGCTGAAAAGATTGGCAAATCCGACCAGCTCCTGTCGAAATTCAGCCATGTCGTCTCGATCGGGCATCAGGAGGGCAAGTCGCTGGGCGCAGTCGCCGCAGACCTCAATGTGACACCCACCCATCTGACCCGCCTGACGCAGGGGGCTGCGGGCAAACCCGCCTCAACCCTGCTGCATGAACGCGTGATTACTGCTGCCTGTGAGGCGCTGGCCCATACCGATCAGCCCGTCAAGCTGATTGCGCAGCGGCTGGGGTTCTCTTCTCCCGCCTATTTTACACGGGCGTTCCAGGCGCAGACCGGCGAGACGCCCTCGGGCTTCCGCAAGGTCCGCCGCGACCGGCAACCGGGCCGGGTTGGTCCCGGTTGACGCTAAGTCACCCCGCGCGCGATGTCGCAAATGTGCGATGGCCGTGTCGCAATTAATGTCGTTTTTGACGGTTCCAACCGTTGACGCCCGGCCAAATATGAGGCGCTATACTGGCTCAAGCCGAGGGGAGATATCTGGGGCGCGCCAAAATCAGGCTGCGTGGACCAAACACATCACGGGGCGGCTGCCCCTTCTCATCGCATATATTCGTCAATGTCCAACAGGGAGAAAGACATGACAAAGACCACACTGACAGGGGCTCCGATGCACCCTGCAGCTGAGATGTACCGCAAGGAATATGAGGCAGGCCAGATGGACCGCCGCGAGTTTCTGACGCGGACGACAATGCTGGGCGTCACCGCCACTGCCGCCTATGGCATGATCGGCGCGACCCCGGCGAAAGCCGATGGCCACGCGCAGCAAGGCGGCACGATCCGCATGCAGATGGAAGTCCGCGCAACCAAGGACCCGCGCACATATGACTGGACCCAGATGGCTGCGTTCACCGCAGGCTGGCTGGAATATCTGGTCGAGTATAATTCCGACGGCTCCTTCGAGCCGATGTTGCTGTCGGGCTGGGAAATCAACGAGGACGCCACCCAGTACACGCTGAATGTCCGTCAGGGCGTGAAGTGGAACAATGGCGACGACTTCACCGCCGAAGACGTGGCGCGCAACATCGCGGGCTGGTGTGACAAGGACGTTGAGGGCAACTCGATGGCTGGCCGCTTCTCGGTGCTGGTTGACGCCGACACCAACAAGGCCATTGACGGCGCAATCGAGGTTGTCGACAGCCACACCATCAAGCTGAACCTGCCCGCCCCCGATATCACGCTGATCGCTGGCATGTCGGACTACCCGGCCGCCATCGTGCACAGCTCGCACAGCGCGGATACGATGCTCTCCAACCCTGTGGGCACCGGCGCCTATAAGCCGGAGTCGCTTGAAGTGGGCGTGAAGGCCGTTGTCGTGCGCAATGACGGGTTTGACTGGTGGGGTTACGCCGCTGGCAAGGGCGGCCATCTCGACCGGATCGAATTCATCGATTACGGCCAGGACCCCGCCGCATGGGCTGCTGCTGCCGCCGCGGAAGAGGTCGACACGATCTGGGAAACCGTGGGCGATTTTGTCGACGTGTTTGACGGGCTCGGCTGGGAGAAATCCGAGGTGGCCTCTGCTGCGACCATCGTGATCCGTCCCAACCAAGAGGCCGAAGACGCGGATGGCAAGAAGCCTTACGCCGACGTCCGCGTGCGTCAGGCCATTGCGAAGGCCGTCGACCGCAACGTCTGTCTGGAGCTGGGCTATTCCGGGCTGGGCATCACCGCCGACAACACCCATGTCGGGCCGATGCACCCTGAATATGCCGATGTGCCAGGCATGGAGCATGACCCCGCCGGGGCGCTCGCGCTGCTGGAAGAGGCCGGCATGGCCGATTACGAGTTCGAGCTGATCTCCATCGATGATGACTGGCGCAAGAACACCACGGACGCGGTCGGCGCGCAACTGCGCGACGCCGGCTTCAACGTGAAGCGGACCATCATTCCGGGCACGACCTTCTGGAATGACTGGACCAAATACAGCTTCTCCTCCACCAACTGGAACCACCGTCCGCTGGGCGTGCAGATCCTGGGTCTGGCCTATCGCTCCGGTGAGGCCTGGAACGAGGCCGCTTTCGCCAACCCTGAATTCGACGCCGCTCTGGCCGAGGCGAATTCAATCGCGGATGCCGATAAGCGCCGCGAGGTGATGGTGACGCTGCAAACCATCATGCGCGACGAGGGTGTGACCATCCAGCCTTATTGGCGCTCGCTCTACCGCCACACGAAGCCGGGCTTTGTGGGCATGGAGATGCATATCGCCTATCTGCCACAGGTCTATAAGTGGGGCATCTCCGCCTGATAGACGACAAGGTCGGGGCCGCGCCATATCGGTGCGGCCCTTTCCACATCATGGCTTGCGCCCCGGCCCTGCCGGACAAGACGTCACAAAGACGCGCGCGCAACGCTCCGACAGACAACAGGGAACCCAATGGGCCAATTTATCCTGCGCCGGGTCGGCGTGATGCTGCTGACGGCGTTCTGCCTGACTTTTATCGTCTTCTTCATGACGAACCTGTACCCAAACCTTGAAAAGCTCGCCAAGTCCGAAGGCAATTTCCGCATGTCGGATGAGGCGGTGGTCAGCTACCTGACCAGGACCGGCTATATGGAGCCGCTCCTGATCAAATACGGCCAGTGGCTGGGGGTGTTGCCGGGCTTTGTGCACACCGATGAGGACGGGACGAAAAGCGGGCAATGCTATGATCAGGCGCAGGTCGTGGGGGGCGGTGCCGATCAGGGTGCAGAGCGGACGATCCCCAGCTATTGCGGGGTGCTGCAGGGCAATTGGGGCTTCTCGACGGTCTTCAAGGAATCCGTCAATGACATTCTGGTCAAGCGGCTGGCGCTGACCGGCAAGCTGGCTCTGGCCGCTTTCGGGGTGATGATCCCGGTCGCTTTGGTCATCGGGGTGCTGGCGGGCATGCGCGAGGGCTCGCGCACCGACCGGAGCCTGTCCACCTTCGCCATCACCACCTCTGCGACGCCCGAATATGTCTCGGGCGTGATTTTCATCGCGCTGCTGGCCTCCGGCGCGGGGATTCAGCTGTTCAAGGGGTCGGCCACCTCCGCCATGGAGGACGCCACCTTCGCCAACTTCACCCTGCCCGTGGCCACCATTGCGCTGTACGGCGTGGGCTATATCGCGCGGATGACGCGGGCCTCCATGGCCGAGGTGATGACCGCGCAATATATCCGCACGGCGCGGCTCAAAGGCGTGAGCTTTGGCAATATCGTTTTGAAACACGCGCTCCGAAACGCACTGATTGCGCCCTTCACGGTCATCATGCTGCAATTTCCTTACCTGCTGACCGGCGTGGTGATCACCGAGACGCTGTTCAACTACAAGGGCTTCGGCTGGACCCTCGTTCAGGCCGCGTCAAACAATGATATCGACCTGCTGCTGGGCTGCTCCATCGTGGCGGTGCTGGTGGTGCTCGTCACCCAGCTCATATCCGATATAGGATATGTCTTCCTCAACCCCCGCATTAGGATTTCGTGATGGACCCGTTGACCTGGACCGGTGCGGTTGGCACCGTTTTGAACCCGATTGCCCTGGGTGTGGCAGGCCTCTTCGCGGTGATGCTGCTGGTGCAATTCGTGCTCAGCTTCACGGCCCCGCCCCCATCCATCATGGTCAACCCCGATGGCAGCGCCATGGCGCGCGGCGGCATGTTGGAGATGGTCGGCCGCGTGAACAGCTATCTGTTCGTCGGGCTCTTGCTGATCTGCCTGATCTACATGCTGTCGGGCCTCGTCACGCCCTACGGGACCGGCGGCATCATCGGTGAGATCGGGGTGCGGCTTCTGCCTGTCTGGATCGCGCTGATTGCCACCTTCGCGCTGTCGATTACTTTCAAGCGCAAGCTCGGGCTCTACGGCAAGCTCTTCGATTCGATGATCGGGATGATCGGCTTCGCACTGGTGATGTTCTGGGTCTTCTGCGCGGTCTTTTCGGCCTTTGATTTGATCGTGACCCATGACCCGCTCAGCCAGGTCTCCGGCATGAAGAACAAGGTGCCGGGCACGCCCATGTCCAGCGCCGGGGATGAGGGCGCGTTCCCGCATTACCTGCTCGGTGGCGACAACCTGGCGCGCGACGTGTTCAGCCGGGTGATCGTCGGCAGCCAGATCGTGCTGATCATCGCCCCCGCAGCCACCCTCTTCGCCTTCATGGTGGGCATCACGCTCGGCCTGCCGGCGGGCTATTACGGCGGGGCCTTCGACACGGTGCTCAGCTTCGTCGCCAATCTGGTACTGGCCTTCCCGGTGATCTTGCTGTTCTTCCTGCTGGTCACGCCTGAGATCAGGGCGGCGGGCGTGGATTTCGGCTTCTACCTCTGGACAGTGCCGACCATTCTGGCCTCGATCCTGTTCCTGTTCCCGCTGATCTTTCTGGTGCTCTTGTGGAACTCCCGCTTCTTCACGCAGCCCTCCAAGAACATGCTCTACATCGCTGTGACGCTGATCATCGGCGGCTACCTCTATCTCGGGCTGGCCTGGGATGCCGATCCGTTCGAGCTGGTCTCGATCGATCAAAACGTGCTGATCGTATTCGTAGCGGTGGTCTTCGTGAACTCCCCCACGGTGTTTCGGATCGTGCGCGGACTCGTGCTCGACATCAAAACCCGCGATTACGTGGCCGCTGGCCAGACCCGTGGCGAGGGCGCGTGGTATATCATGCTGTGGGAAATTCTGCCCAATGCGCGCGGCCCGCTGATCGTCGATTTTTGCCTGCGCATCGGCTACACCACGATCCTGCTCGGCACGCTGGGCTTCTTTGGTCTGGGCCTCGAATCCGAGAGCCCCGACTGGGGCACCACGATCAACGCCGGTCGCCGCCTCTTGGGCATCTTCCCGCATCCGGCCATTGCCCCCGCCCTCGCACTGATGACGCTGGTGCTGGGTCTCAACCTGCTGGCTGACGGCCTGCGTGAAGAGAGTTTGAAAGACTGATGCAGATGCCCGATCCGAGTGACCCGCAGCAGTATGCCTGTACCGACAGGGTGTGTACGCAATCTGTACGCGATCTGCACACCGATTTTCCGCCCCTGAAGGAGCGTGCTCATGGCTGATACAGACGCATATGACGGCCCGATCCTCGAGATCGACAAGCTGTCCATTTCCTTCTTCACAAGGCTGCGTGAAATCCCGGCGGTGATGGATTTTTCCTGCACCGTCATGCCCGGGGAAGCCATGGGGCTGGTGGGCGAATCCGGCTGCGGAAAATCCACCGTGGCGCTGGGTGTCATGCAGGACCTGGGCGTCAACGGCCGCATCGTCGGGGGCTCCATCAAGTTCAAGGGCCGCGACCTCAGCCGCATGAGCCCGGAAGAGCTCCGCGATATCCGTGGCTCTGAAATTGCCATGATATATCAAGAGCCTATGGCCTCTCTGAACCCCGCGATGCGGATTGGCAAGCAGCTGATGGAAGTGCCGATGATCCATTTCGGCACGTCTGAGAAAGAGGCCTATGCCCGCGCTCTGGAGGTCGTCACCGACGTCAAACTGCCCGATCCCAAGCGCATCCTGAACAGCTTCCCGCATCAGCTTTCTGGCGGTCAGCAACAGCGCATCGTCATCGCCATGGCGCTGATGTCAAAACCCTCGCTTTTGATCCTGGACGAGCCCACCACCGCGCTCGACGTGACCGTTGAAGCCGCCGTGGTCGAACTGGTCAGGGATCTCGGCAAGAAATACGGCACCTCCATGCTGTTCATCTCCCACAATCTCGGTTTGGTGCTCGAGACCTGCGACCGTCTTTGCGTGATGTATTCCGGCGAAACCGTTGAAACTGGGCGCATTTCTGATGTCTTTGACGAGATGCAACACCCCTATACGCAGGCGCTTTTTCGGTCGATCCCGCTGCCCGGGGCCGACAAAAACTCCCGCCCGTTGGTGGCCATTCCCGGCAATTTCCCCCTGCCCCATGAGCGCCCTCCGGGCTGCAATTTCGGGCCGCGCTGCGACTATTTCGAGGCCGGGCGCTGCGATCAGGGCGTTATCCCGATGGCCGATGTGGCCAGCGGCGACCGCCACGAAACCCGCTGCCTGAGATGCAAGGAAATCGACTGGAACGCGCCCATCGACGTCGGAAAGCAAACCGAAAAGCCCGAGCCCGGTCAGGTCGTTCTCAAGATCGATCAGCTCAAGAAATACTACGAAGTCGCCGCCTCCGCGCTGTTTGGTGGGTCGAACAAAAAGGTCGTCAAAGCCAATGAAACCTTGAGTTTTGAGGCCCGCGAGTCCGAGACGCTCGCCATCGTGGGCGAGTCCGGCTGCGGCAAATCCACCTTTGCCAAAGTTCTCATGGGGCTCGAAACGGCAACGGATGGTAAAATTCTGCTAAACAACGCCGAAATTCAGGATATTCCGATTGAGGCGCGCGACACCAAAACGATCTCGAACGTGCAGATGGTGTTCCAAAACCCCTTCGACACGCTGAACCCGTCCATGACCGTGGGCCGCCAGATCATCCGGGCGCTTGAAATTTTTGGCATAGGCGAGACGGAGGCCGACCGCGAGAACCGCATGCTCGAGCTGCTCGACCTTGTGAAATTGCCGCGGGAGTTTGCAGGCCGCATGCCACGGCAATTGTCTGGCGGACAAAAGCAGCGCGTGGGCATCGCCCGCGCCTTTGCTGGCGACGCCAAGATCGTGGTGGCAGATGAGCCGGTCTCAGCGCTTGACGTGTCGGTACAAGCGGCCGTGACGGACCTGCTGATGGAAATTCAGCGCGAGAACAAGACCACGCTCCTGTTCATCAGCCACGACTTGAGCATCGTCCGCTATCTGTCTGATCGCGTTATGGTTATGTATCTTGGACATGTGGTCGAACTTGGAACGACCGACCAGGTGTTCCAGCCGCCTTACCATCCTTATACCGAGGCGCTGCTTTCCGCGGTGCCGATCGCCGACACCTCGATTGAGAAGCAGCATATCGTGCTCGAAGGCGATATCCCCTCCGCCATGAACCCGCCCCCCGGCTGCCCGTTCCAGACGCGCTGCCGCTGGAAGGATCAGGTGCCCGGCGGGCTTTGCGAAAAAGATGTGCCACCCGTGCGCGTGATGGCCGATGGCCACCAGGTGAAATGCCATCTGGCAGACGAGATATTTGCCCGCATGGAGCCCGTCATCAAAATCGCGGCGGAATAGAGAACGCGGGCGCGAATAAGCCCCACCCTGCGCCCCAAGGCATCAGGCGCTTTCGGCAAGGTCGATGGTCGCGACATCAAACCCGGGCTGGCCGTCAATATTCAGGATCGCTTCGCCGTCTTTGAAAATCGTGCTGCCCGTGCCGTCCGTATAATCCGCAGCGCTCAGCACCGGCACGATTGGATCGCCGGTGGCCGGGTCCGTCCCGGCCTCATAGAGCACGGTGATCGTGTCTGAGCCCGGCTCGAAATCAGTGACCCGCGCCTCGGAGCCCGGCTCGACCAGTTCTTCTATAACGAAATTATCTGCGCCCGCATCGCCGGTTCCGGTATCGTCACTGGCCAGATAAAGCGTGTCATCGCCCGCGCCACCTAGGAGCGTATCTGCCCCATCTGCGCCCGCGCTGCTGTTCACAAGGTTGCCATAGAGCGTGTCATCACCTGCCCCGCCAGACAAGAAATCACTGCCGTCAGAACCGGTTAGCACGTCATCGCCTGCATCACCGAAGACCCGGTCATCATTGCCCGCCCCATTGAGCGTGTCATTGCCCTCGCCGCCCCGCAGCAGATCGTCACCGAACCCGCCATCAATCCGGTCCGCGCCAAGGCCCCCATCCGCGATATCATCGCCAAGGCGCATCAGCATCACATCATCCCCCGCGTCGCCAAAGGCCACATCATTGCCGTCGCTGCCGTCATAGCGGTCATCGCCGTCAAGCAGGTAAGCCGTCAAATCAGGGCCCGGAGCCACAAATATATCATCACCCTCGGTCCCGAAGACATCCGCAGCTGTCACCAGATCATCGTCGTCATCGTCATTGGACAACTCATCGCCCAGCGGCAACAGCAAGCTGAGCAAGAAAAAGAGCGCGTTTCCGATATCGGCCCAGTACATCTGCATCTCACCTTTCGAAACTTGGAAAGGAGCTCTAGTGATGCAGGCCTAAAGAAGAATTAAAGCGCGTAGAGCCCGGCAAATTTGGCATCAAGATAGTCCAGAAGAGGGCCCTCGCCCGGCTCTGCCCCACAGGCGTGGCGGATCGTGTCGCGCGGCGGCCTAAGCCCGCCAAATTGCTGCAGATTTTCGCGCAGCCAGCCCGTCGCGGTTGACGTATCGCCCTGCGCCAATTGGTCCTCCAATCCGGGCACCGCAGCGCGCAAAGCCTCATACAAACAGCCCGCATAGACATTGCCCAGCGCGTAGGTTGGAAAATAGCCAAAGAGCCCGAAGGACCAATGCACATCCTGCAACACGCCGTTGGATGGCTTGTCGACCGCCACACCGAAATCCGCCTCGAACCGCGTATTCCAGGCGTCTTCCAGATCGGCCACGTCCAGATCGCCAGCGATCAGTTTGCGCTCCAAATCGAAGCGCAGCATGACATGCAGATTGTAATGGACCTCATCGGCCTCGGTGCGGATATAGCCGGAATTCACCCGGTTGACGGTGGCGTAAAACGCATCCTCATCCGGCACCCCAAAATCGCCGAAGCTGTCGCGCATCTGCCCATAAAGCCATCCCGTGAAAGCGCGCGAGCGACCAAGCTGGTTTTCATAGATCCGGCTCTGGCTTTCATGCACGCCCATCGACACGCCCGAGCCCACCGGGGTCAGAATATGTTTGGCGTCAATGGCTTGCTCGTAACAGGCATGGCCGACCTCGTGGATGGTCGAGTAGATCGCGTTGAACGGATCCCGCAGGCTAGTCCTTGTGGTGATGCGCACATCCGTGCCCGAGCCGGAGCTGAACGGATGCACCGCCTTATCGATACGACCGATGCTCAGGTCATAGCCGAAGGCCTTGGCGAGCATTGTCGTCAGGCCCATCTGAATGTCTTCGTCAAAGGTGTGATCGAGCGGCGCAGGCGCAGGTGTTGCAAGCACACGCGCGCGCAGATCAACCAGGCGCGGGCGCATCCGGTCAAACATCGCGGCCAGATCGGCCCCGCTCATGCCAGGCTCGTAATCCTCCAAAAGCGCATCATAGCTGTCGCCCTCGCCTGAAAGGCATGCCGCCTCTTCACGCTTGAGGCGGATCATCTCTTCAAGCGCGGGCGCAAATTTCGCGAAATCATCCTCCGCCCGGGCCTCTGCCCAAATGCCCTGGCCCTTGGAGGTGTGCCTTGCCATGGCTGTGGCCAGCTGTGCAGGGATGCGGGTCGTCCGCTCGTAGCGCCGTTTGATCAGACGCAGGTTTGCGGCAGCGGTCTCATCAGAGGGCTCGGCCTTTTCCAGCAGGTCGCCAAGCATCGGGTTGGTCCGGCGCGCATGCAGGATCTCTTCCAGCGCGCCCATCTCTTCGGCGCGCAGCTCAGCCGCGCCGGATGGCATCATCGTCTCCTGATCCCAGCCGGTGCGGCCCGCGACCGAAGACAGGGCTTGCGTGACCCGCTCATAGGCCATCAGATCATCGTAAGCACTCATGCGCGCTATCCTCTCACAGATTGGGCGATTGGGTAGATTGACAGAAAGCGGGCCCGCAGGATCAGGCAGACCAACGCCACGGCCCCCAGCTGATGGACAATCGCCAGATGCCACGGCGCGGCATAAAGCACCGTGCCCACGCCCAGCACCATCTGCCCGAACAGCATCACCATCACCCAGTCATAGGCCTGCTTGGTCGCCCGGTTGGCCGAGCGGCGGGAGGCCCGCCAGATCACCAGGCCAAAGATGAAAATCACATATCCCAGCACGCGGTGGTTGAACTGTACCAGTGCCTCTCCCTCAAAGAAGTTGCGCCACCAGGGCGCGATCTCGAAGGCGAGCGTCGGGAACCAATCGCCCCCCATACGGGGCCAATCCGTATAGGTCCGCCCTGCGTCATTGCCCGCAACCAGTGCCCCCAGAATGATCTGCAGGTAGCTGGCATGCATCAGACCAGTGACCATAGGTTTGAGCTTCGGCTCGCCGTTGCGCCGGGCCTGCATCAGGTCCGCCTCGCTGCGCCCCAACAAAAGCACATACCAGCAGATCAGCCCCAGGATGATGAAGGCCAACCCTAGATGCGTGGCCAGCCGGTACGGGGCCACGTCCAGCATCCCCTCCTGAAGGCCGGAGGCCACCATCCACCAGCCTATCGCCCCCTGCGCCCCGCCAAGCGCCCCCAGCAGCAGCAACCGAGGGGTCCAGCCCGTGGGGATTTGCCGTCGCACCGCGAAATAGGCAAAGCCCAGCGCCCAGACGAGGCCAATGACCCGGCCCAGCTGCCGATGCCCCCACTCCCACCAATAGATCACCTTGAACTCTGATAGGCTCATGCCGGCGTTCTGCTCCTGATATTCAGGGATTTGCTTGTATTTCTCGAATTCCTGATCCCAGACCTCGGCGCTCATCGGGGGAAGCGCGCCGGTCACGGGTTTCCACTCGGTGATCGACAGCCCGCTATCGGTCAGCCGGGTCAGCCCGCCTACCGCAATCATCACCACCACGAGGGCAAACAAGACCATCAGCCAAAGGCGGATCGCGCCGCGCGCGCCGCGCGACTTGGTGCGATCAATCACACCCGCCTGCACGGATGGCTTCTGGGCGCTGTCGACTTCCTCGAAAATGGAGCGTTTTTCTGCCATCATATCTCCGCCCGGGGCGGCCCTCAAATTGCGTCTGACATACCTAATCCGCCAGGCCCGGCGCAGCAACTAGTCGCCGCGGGTTTTCCAGCGCACGAATTGCCGCAGCATGCCGTGGAATATCTGCACATCCTGCGGCGTCAGTGGCATCCGGGACAACATGTTGCGCAGGTTCAGGCGCATCGGCTCCGCCTTGGTTTCGGGAAAGAAGAAGCCTGCGACGTCGAGCCGCTCGACAAAATGATCGTAGAGCTTCTCCACCTCGATCTGGGAGGCCATCTGCACCATCTCCGGCATAGGCTGCGCCTCACTGTCCTGCCTGCGCCATTCATAGCCTGTCAGCAGCACGCATTGGGCCAGGTTCAAAGAGGCAAACCCGGGATTGACGGGGACCGAAACAATGGCATTGGCAAGCGCGATATCGCTGTTTTCCAAGCCCGCCCGTTCCGGCCCAAACAGGACCGCCACACGTTTGCCTGCCCCGATCATGGCGCGGGCCTGGGCCATGGCCTGCTCAGGGGTGACAATGGGCTTGGTCAGGTCGCGTGACCGTGCAGTGGTGGCGAAGACGTAGTCAAATTCACCGATGGCCTCTTGGGTCGTGTCGAACACGCCGACCTTATCCAGCACCTTAGCCGCGCCTGAGGCTGTGGCCGTTGCAGCCGGGTTCGGCCAGCCGTCGCGCGGGGCCACGAGGCGCATATGCTCCAGCCCGAAATTCAGCATCCCCCGGGCGGCGGCGCCGATATTCTCGCCCATCTGCGGGCTGACCAGCACCATCACGGGCTGGGGTCCGCCCCATGCGGCCTGCGCGTCATGATCTGTGCCTGACATATGCGTACGTCCTTCTGCTCGGGCGCGGTTTACGCGAGAGCTTCGCCCCCTTGCAATGCCCTTGTGAGGTCCCGCCCGGGCCGCTAAGAGAGGCAGGACTATAAAGGCACCACCCCATGACAGACGCGCCCGACCCCGTAGAGGCCTCTGAGGCCCCGCAAATCTACCTCATCACCCCGCCAGAATTCGAGCTGTCCAGCTTCCCTGCCACGTTGTCGCGGATCATGGACAGCGTCGAGATTGCCTGCGTGCGCCTGTCCCTCGCCGCGCAAGATGAGGATGATGTCAGCCGCGCCGCCGACCTGCTGCGCGAGGCCTGCCATGCGCGCGACATACCGCTGATCCTCGACACCCATGTGCGGCTCGTTGAAAAGCTTGGCCTGGACGGGGTGCATCTGCAAGACGGCGCGCGCACCGTGCGCTTTGCCCGCAAAGAGCTTGGTGCAGATGCCGCGATTGGGGCCTATGCAGGCCCCTCCCGCCATGAGGGCTTGAATGCCGGCGAAAGCGGCGCGGATTACGTGGCAATGGGCCCGCTCAGCGATACCGGGCTGGGCGCGGGAGCGCTTGCCACGGCCGAGGATTTCGAATGGTGGTCACAGATGATCGAACTGCCCATAGTGGCCGAGGGCGGCATCGATATCGCCATGGTCGAGGCCTTCGCGCCCTTCGCTGATTTCTTCGCCATCGGGGCAGAGATATGGAAGGCCGAGGACCCACTGACAGCGCTTAAGGCACTAGTCGCCCCTCTCGGCTAGGCGTCAGCTTCAGCCCTGAGCGCACCAAGGCTTCGCAGGCCGCGGCAAGCGCCTTGCGGTCGGGGTAGTCGGACACTTTCAACGGTGTATGGTAGACAACCTCAATGCGGCCCTGCCTGCGCGCTGCCAGCGTCTGCAGCAGATGCGGCGCAAGGTCCATATCGCCCCACCAGCCATAAAACCGCTCTGCCGCGCCCTCAGGGGCATGATAGGTCACAGTTGCGGGCTGAATATAACAGGTCTCGCGCAGCTCTTCTGTGAAGAACGCCGCAAACAGTGTTGATTTGAATGGCAGAATGCGCAAACCGTCACTGCTGGTGCCTTCCGGGAAGAACAGCAGCTTATGCCCCGCTTTCAGCCGATCTTCGAACAAGGCGCGTTGCTTGGCCGCGTCCCCCCGGGCGCGCCGGATAAAGACCGTCCCCACCGCACGCGCCAGCCAGCCGATCCCCGGCCAACCCGCGACCTCCGCCTTGGAGACGAAATAGACCCTTTGGCTGGCATTGAGCGCGAAGATATCGAGCCAGGAGGCATGGTTGGCCACAACCGCCCCCATCTGCGCCATTGGCGCGCCTTGCGTGCTGTAGCCTATCCCCAGCACGCGCAACCCGTTCCGACAGACGAAACGGGTGATATGCGGGGTCAGGGGGCGGGTCATCCCCCAGATCGGGCGCTCGATCAAACGCATAAGCAAAAGGACAACAACGCAGCCGAAAACCAGCAGCGCCAAAGGCACCCCCCGCAGCAACGCCCGCACCGCACCTGCGATTGTCAGCGGCTCGGTCTGGGCTTCGGGTTCATCCGTCCAGGTCACGCCCGCGCCCTCGTATAAAGCGCGCGATGCTTGGCAGACAGCCGCGCCGTATCCATCACGAGGCAGACATCGACGGTGTTGAACGCATGATCGACAAAGGCCCCCTCGCCCACCATGCCGCCCAAACGCAGATAGGCTTTGATAAGCGCGGGCATGGCCTTCATGGCCGCCGGGCGGTCAATATCTTCCGCCGCGATCAAGTCCATCGGCTCGAATGCGAGTGCTCTTGGCCGCAAGTCTTGCGGGGCCAGAAACCCGTGATGCAGATGCGACAAGGGCTGGGAGAGAGCTTCCACATCCGTGCCATGAAAGCTGGCCGTGCCAAACATCACCTCGCAGCCATGTGCGGTCACATATTCCCCGAGCCCTTGCCACAGCTGAAACAGAGCGGTGCTGCCTCGGTAATCGGGGGCGATGCAGGATCGACCCAGCTCAAGCAATCTGCGCCCGCACTGTTTTAGCGGGGTCAAATCATATTCCGCCTCGCTATAATAGCGACCCGCCTTTCCGATTTGGTCGGAGCGCAACAGCCGGTACACACCCACAACATGATCCAGCTGGCCCTCCTCACGCAAAGGATCAATCAACACCAATTGGTCCGCGTAGTCGTCAAACGCGTCCCGCTCGAACCGGTCCACATGATCCACATGCGCGCCGTCGCCGCCCAATTCTTCGACAAAGACGCGGTAACGCAGGCGCTGCGCACCCAGCACGTCCTGCTCGGACGTGGCAAGGCGAAGATGCAATTCAGCGGGGTGCGGCATCGCGAAACTTCACTTTAATTTGTATAACCATTGAGAAGGGCTGGAGTCACGAAGAGTGACGTGCATCGATTAATGTGCCATAGCTGTCATTATCACAGAGTCACCGTGTTCCAATCATTGTTGCGTCTGCTCTATTTGAAGCGATATTTTTGAACCATTGATTGTTACCTTGCCTTGATGCTGGAAATTAACCGTTATTTTACCACTAATGTTGGATTGAACTTGTCCAATGCCCCAGTCGGGTTGATCCGGGTGGCGCACCAACATTCCAGGCTCCAACAAAGAGTTAAGATCTTCTATCATGGCACTCCCCCTCAGAAACGATCTCATGAGCATTGACCTCAAAGACAGCGCCTCGCTGCTCGGGTCCAGGCTTTGCCATGACCTTATCAGCCCTCTGGGCGCAATCAGCAATGGGGTTGAGCTGTTGTCGATGACTGGCACCGGCAACTCTCCTGAAATGAAGCTGATTGAAGAGGCCGTGGCCGCCGCCAATGCGCGGGTCCGGTTCTTCCGCGTGGCTTTGGGGGCGGCGACCGGCACGCAGATGCTGGCCCGTTCCGAGATTTTGAAGCTGCTTGATGGCTGCTATGGCGGCGGACGGCTGACGGTGAAATGGAACCCACCCTCTGATCCCACGCGCACCGAAGCCAAGGTCGCGCTGCTGGCGCTGATGTGTATAGAGACGGCCCTGCCCCAGGGCGGCGAAATCCTGATCAACGCGGATCGCGGCAATTGGCAAATGCAGGCCTACGGGCCGCAGGTGCGCTACGAGGCGGAGCTGTGGTCGGTGCTCACACGCGGCGATGCGCAGGACATCGCCTCCAACCAGGTTCAATTCGTACTTTTGCGCGATGCGTTTGAGGCGTTGGGCACGCAGCCGTTGGTCGGCAATTCCGACAGCGCCGTATCCTTACGCTATTAAAGCGGCACCAGCCCGGTTTTGAACCGCCGCATGTTGTTCTGATAGGCCAAGGCAGAGGCGATTAACCTCTGCTGCGCCTGCCCGTCCAGCTGCTTCACCACCTTACCCGGCGCGCCAAGCACCATCGCGCCGTCGGGGATCTCCTTGCCTTCGGTGATCAGGGCACCGGCCCCGATCAGGCACCCTTTCCCGATGACAGCATTGTTCAGGATCGTGGCCCCCATCCCGACCAGACTGCCCTCACCGATGACACACCCATGCAGCATCGCTTTATGCCCAATGGTGCAGTTCGCCCCGATCGTCAGCGGAGAGCCCATATCCGTGTGCAGCACGCAGTTTTCCTGAATGTTGCTGCCTGCCCCGACAATAATCGGCTCATTGTCACCGCGCAGCGTGGCGCCAAACCAGACAGAGCTTGCCTCCTCCAGAATGACATGCCCGATGACATTGGCATCAGGCGCCACCCAGACATCGCCTGATACTGGCAATTCCGGGCGCATATCGCCCAGCGCATAGAGGGTCATGATGTACGCTCCGAAAATTGTGCATTGAGGTCGCGGACCAAATCGACAAGCCCTGCCTGCCGCGTTCTTTTCAGGCGCTCGGCGGTCAGGATGGATTTCAGCTGTGCCTCGCTGTCCTCCACATCATGATTGACGATGCAGTAATCATACTCCGCCCAATGGCTGATCTCGTCACGGCTTTGGGTCATTCGGCGGGCGATAACCTCGTCGCTGTCCTGGCCGCGTGCACGCAGCCGTGTCTCAAGCTCCGAAATAGACGGCGGCAGGATAAAGATCGACACCACATCCTGCGCGAGGGCGGAGCCGCGGATCTGTTGGCCGCCCTGCCAGTCGATATCGAAAATCACGTCCCGCCCGTCGCTCAATGCGGCCTCTACGGGGGCCAAGGGCGATCCGTAGAAATTGTCGAAGACTTCCGCATGTTCCAGCATTGCGCCCTTGGCGACCATGGCCTCAAAGCCGGGACGGTCAACAAAGTAATAGTCCTTCCCTTCCACCTCGCGCGGGCGTGGCGGGCGCGTTGTGGCCGAGATGGAAAAGCTGATCGTCGGATCCCACGCAATCAGGCGTCCCGACAAGGTGGATTTGCCCGCGCCTGAGGGCGAGGACAGGATGATCGGGATGCCGCGCCGGGTCGCCATTCTCACTCCACGTTTTGAACTTGCTCGCGCATCTGATCAATCAGCGCCTTGAGGTCAAGGCCCACACGCGTGAGCTCGGTATCGCCGGATTTGGAACAGAGCGTATTGGCCTCGCGGTTGAACTCCTGCATCAAAAAGTCGAGCTTGCGACCAACAGCCCCGCCTGCGCCCAAAAGCTCCCGAGCGGCACCAACATGGGCATGCAGGCGGTCGATTTCTTCGGTGACATCTGCCTTGACGGCCAAGAGCGCCAACTCTTGCGCAACGCGGTCGGGGTCGGCCCCGTCGGTGCTGTCCAACACGCGGGCCAGATTTGCTTTCAGCGTCTTGGCGACGTCATCCTTGCGCGCGTCGGCCAGGGTTGCGGCGGTCCGGGTCAGGGTTTCGATCTCGTCCAATGCGGAGGTAAGCACACCCAGCAGCGCCGCGCCTTCGCGCGCGCGCATCTTAAGAAACGCTGCAAGTGCGGCCTGGGCGGTGTCTTGTACCGCCTCCGATGCTGGCATCACATCCGCCTCATCCCCGCTGCCAAGAACACCGCGTAATGCCAGAAGCTCCGCCACAGAGGCCGCACGCAAGGACAATCCCGCAGCATCGGCGCGGGCCTGAACGGTCTTGGCCGCCTCTATCAGCGCGTCAACGCCCGCGATATCTACCGCCATCCCCGCCGCAGCAACATCGCGCTCAACACGGACGGACACCTGGATACTGCCGCGCGTCAGCGCCTTTTGGCACATCGCCTTGATGGTCTGGTCAAAGCCGGTCATCCGCTCCGGCGCGCGCACGCGAATGTCGAGCCCCTTTGCATTGACCCCGCGCAGCTCGATGGCCCAGCTGACGCCCGGGGCGGCCCCCGATTGCGACGCAAACCCCGTCATTGAATGCACCATGACGCATTAACCCTTTAATGGTTTCGACCCTACAATTTCACTAAAATGTGCCATATTAAGATCATGTTAAGTTTTCGCAGCTAGCTACGGTTAACAAACCTTGAACGTTGCGACAACTCAGCCGGGGCCCATGTGGGGCGGACCCTGTCACTGTAAATTGAAACACGTAACTCAAGGTAGACATCTCCATGCCCCGGCGCTTCGGACACAACGGCATGACCCCTCAGGAGGTTGTGCAATTTGAACCTTATCACACCGCGATGACACAACCTGCACATGCACATATCACCGACTATTGGGAGAGCCTGCGCTCGGGCCGGATGATGCCGCTGCGCTCGGAAGTCGATCCGCGAGAGATGTCCCCCTATCTGGAACATTGCTTCGTGTTGCAGCATACCGGCCCCGGCGACACGCGCTTCCGCCTGGCGGGTATGGCTTTGACCGAATTGATGGGGATGGAGCTGCGTGGAATGCCCTTGCGCAGCATCATCGAACCTGCTGAGCGCAGCATTTTCAGCGCCCAACTGGAACGCACCTTCGAGACCCCCGAAATACAGGTCTACCGGCTGATCTCTGACGGGCCGAACGCGCCCAGGCTTACCGCGCGGTTGCTTATCTTGCCGGTCAAAGGGGATGACGTGATGGCGGACCGCGCGATCGGGTGTCTGACGACAGATGGCGTCTACGGCGTTCCGCCACGGCGTTTCCGCATCGAGGAGGTCATTCGCACCTCCCTTCATACCGGCCAGGTCCAGACCAGCTCCCCCAAGCCGGGCGCCACCCCGACAGCTTTCGCGGGCTTTGCAGAGGCGCAAACCCCCTTTACAGCCGAGACAGAAGAAACGCCCGTGCCTTACTTGAGGGTCGTCAAGTAACCCGCTCTTTCAAATAATAAAAGCCCCGAGGCTCGACCCCGGGGCTTTGTCATTTGAGTGCTGCTGAGGATCAGACCGCAGCGCGACGCGCCTGGGCTTGGCTCGAAAGCTCTTCAGCAACAAGAAACGCCAGTTCCAGCGATTGCGAGGCATTCAGGCGCGGGTCGCAGGCGGTGTGGTAGCGATCCGACAGGTCTTCATCCGTGACGGCCCGCACGCCGCCAGTGCATTCGGTCACATCCGCACCGGTCATCTCGAAATGAACGCCGCCGGGGATCGAGCCTTCGGCTTTATGCACTGCGAAGAACTCCTGCACTTCGCGCAGCACAGAATCGAACGGACGCGTTTTGTACCCTGACGAGGATTTGATCGTGTTCCCATGCATCGGGTCGCAGGTCCAAACGACATTTGCCCCCTCTTCCTGAACGGCCTTGATCAGCCGTGGCATATGCTCGCCCACGGAGCCTGCGCCAAAACGGTTGATCAGCGTCAGACGGCCGGGCTCGTTCTCCGGGTTCAAGGTGGCCATCAGCGATTTGAGATGGCCCGACGTCATGCTCGGCCCGCATTTCAGCCCGATTGGATTCATCACGCCTTTGCAGAACTCAACATGCGCACCGTCAGGTTGCCGGGTGCGATCGCCGATCCAAATCATATGGCCAGAGCCCGCCAGCCACTTGCCGGAAGTTGAATCCACGCGCGTCAGCGCCTCTTCATATTCCAGCAGCAGGGCTTCATGCGAGGTGTAGAAATCAACCGTCGACAGTTCGGCATTATTGTCCGAGGTCAGCCCGGCAGAGGCCATGAAATCAAGCGAGTCCTGAATGCGGTTCGCAATCTCGCGATACTCGGCTGCCTGCTCGCCAGCCGTGAATCCCAGCGTCCATGAATGGACCTGATGCACATCCGCATAGCCCCCTTTCGAGAAGGCGCGCAGCAGGTTCAGCGTGGCAGCCGCCTGTGTATAGGCCCGCAGCATCTTGGCCGGATCGGGGATGCGTGCCTCAGGGGTGAAGGCCAGCTCGTTGATGATGTCGCCGCGATAGCTTGGCAGCTCGACCCCATCGACCGTTTCCGTTGGCGCAGAGCGCGGCTTGGCGAACTGCCCGGCCATCCGGCCGATTTTGACCACCGGCACCTTGGCGCCATAGGTCAGCACCATGGCCATTTGCAGCATCACTTTGAACGTATCGCGGATACTGTCCGAGGAAAAATCGTCGAAGCTCTCTGCGCAATCGCCGCCTTGCAAAAGGAATGCTTCGCCGCGCGACACAGCACCCAGCTGCTGCTTGAGCTTGCGCGCCTCACCGGCGAAAACCAGCAGGGGATATCGGGCAAGCTGCGCCTCGACCTCGGCCAGTTTTGCGGCGTCGGTATAGTCGGGCATCTGAACGCGTGGTTTGTTGCGCCAGTCGGTCTTGCTCCAAGTTTGTGCCATGCTTTTGGTCCCTTGCATGTGTGCTGTGTGACGGTGAGAGACCCTTCTAGTGCGCATTCGGGGGCTTGCCAACGGTGAAATCTCAGCTAAACCGAAGGAACTTGCGGGCATGGGGCAGCGCGCAGCACAGGGATTGGGAGCTCCGTTGTGTCGACACCAAACACGCCTCCGCGGCGAAGCGGATCTGAGGGCGCACCAACGGGCGGCCGCTACGTCTTTGTGCTGATGGAAAACTTCACCATGCTCAGCTTTGCAGGCGCAATTGAGGCGCTGCGGATTGCCAATCGCATGGTGCCCGGCAGCTATGACTGGAGGCTTGCGGGCGAAGGGGGCGACACCGCGACATGCTCTGCCGGGATCAGCTACGGGCTCGACATGGATCTTGAAGAGCTGTCGCGCGATGACATCATCATTCTGTGTGGCGGCGTGGATGTTCAGGCCGCCACCACCAAGCGCTTGGTCAACTGGCTGCGCCGCGAGGCCCGTCGTGGGGTCAAGATCGGCGCGCTTTGCACGGCCAGCTATGCGGTTGCGAGCGCCGGATTGCTCGATGGCAAGAAGGCCACGATCCATTGGGAAAATCAGGACAGCTTTTCGGAAGAGTTCGAGAATGTGGAACTGACCAAATCCGTCTTCGTGATGGATGGCAACCGGATGACGACGGCAGGCGGCACCTCTTCCATCGATATGATGCTGCATATCATCGCCACCGATCTTGGCGAGGAGGTCGCAAATATGGTGGCTGATCAGCAGATCTACAGCGCGATCCGCACCGATCAGGACCAACAGCGCCTGTCTATCCCCACACGTATCGGGGTGCGCCACCCCAAGCTCAGCCGGGTGATCCAGATGATGGAAGCCAATATCGAGGAGCCGATCAGCCCCTCGCTTCTCGCCAAGGAGGTCGGAATGTCGACACGGCAGCTAGAGCGGCTGTTCCGACGCTATCTCAACCGCTCGCCTAAGCGATACTATATGGAAATCCGGCTGCAAAAGGCCCGCAACCTGCTGATGCAGACCGATATGAGCGTGATCAACGTGGCGCTTGCCTGCGGCTTTGCCTCGCCGTCGCATTTCTCGAAATGCTACCGGGCGCATTACGACACGACGCCCTATCGGGAGCGCGGCAGCCACGCGCAGCGGCTGAGCCCTCAAAGCTGAATGAAAAAGCCCCACTAAACCTTGCGAAGCACCAGCACGGCGTTCAGCCCGCCAAAGGCGAATGCGTTGGACATCACCACGCCCACCTCTGCCTCGCGCGCCTCGTTCGGGACGACATCCAGCGCGCATTCCGGGTCGGGCTCTTCATAGCCAATCGTAGGCGCAATGACGCCGTCGCGCAGCGCCATGATGCAGGCCAGCAACTCAATCGCGCCGGTCCCACCAATCACGTGACCATGCATCGATTTGGTCGACGAGATCATCAAATTATCCGCATGCGCCCCGAACGCGTCTGACACGGCAGCGCATTCCGTCTTGTCATTGGCGGCGGTGCCGGTGCCATGCGCGTTGATATAGCCCACCTCGGACGGGTCCAGCCGCGCATCCTTCATGGCGCCCGCAATCGCGCGGGCCGCACCTGGGCGCGAGGGCATCACAATGTCGGACGCGTCAGAGGTCATGGCAAACCCCACCACCTCGGCCAATACCTCGGCACCGCGCGCCCGTGCATGTTCGTATTCCTCCATCACGAAAACCGCCGCGCCCTCGCCTTGCACCATCCCGTTGCGGTTGGCCGAAAATGGGCGGCAGGCGTCTTTCGACATCACCCGCAGACCTTCCCACGCCTTGACCCCTCCGAAACACAGCATCGATTCCGACCCGCCTGTCACCATAACGGTGGCCAGCCCAGCCCGGATAAACTGGTAGGCCTGCCCCATCGCGTGGTTGGACGACGCGCAGGCCGTGGCGACCGTGAAAGCCGGGCCTTTGAGGTTATACTGCATCGAGACGTGGCTGGCTGCCGCGTTGTTCATCAGCTTGGGCACGACGAACGGATGCACCCGGTTCTTGCCCTCTTCATAGACAGCCCGGTAATTCTCATCCTGTGTGTTCAGACCGCCGCCAGACGTGCCGAGGATCACCCCGGTTTGCGCGGCCAGCTCGCCCGTGAAATGGAGCCCGGATTGATCTATCGCCTCGCGGGCAGAATGCAGGGCAAATTGCGTGAATCGATCGTAAAGCGAGATTTCCTGCCGGTTGAACTCGACCTGCGGATCATAGCCATGGACCTGCGCCCCGATCTGTATCGCGAGCCGGTCCACGTCACGAATATCAAGCTGTCCAATGCCGCATCGGCCCTCGCGAAACGCTTCAAACGTCCCCGCGGCTGAGGTAGCCAGTGCGTTGATCGTACCCTGCCCGGTGACCACGACGCGGCGCATGGATTAACCCTTCTGCTCGGCGATCAGTTTTTCGACCGCCGCAATCACCGCTGCCACACTGGTGACGTCAAAGTCGCTGTCGCCGGGATCATTGGCGTTGAACGGCACAGAGATATCGAAAGCCTCCTCTATGGCGAAGATGCTTTCGACCAGGCCCAGCGAGTCGATCCCCAGATCCTCCAGCGAGGCGTCGAGTTTGACGTCCTCGACCTCCAACAGGGCCTGCTCCGCTATGATGGTGAGCACCTGATCCTTCACGCTGGCTGGCACGGTATCGCCCTCTTATTTGTCCGTTGGATTGCTGCTGCGCCTTTTAAGCAGGCAGACGCGCGGTGGCGAGGCCCTATTTCGCGCGCTGCTGCGCCTTCATGAAACGCGGCAGGCGGCGCAGCGCCTTCTGGATTTCCAACTGGGTCTCCATTTTGACCGCCGGATTGCCCAGCAAGACCCGGCCCGCAGGCGCGTTGGTGAAGATGTTCGTGCCGCCCCCGGCAATGACGTCATCGCCCACAAAGATGTTGTCATTCACCCCGACCTTGCCTGCCAACACAACGCGGTTGCCAATCTTGGCGGAGCCCGCGACGCCCACATGGCCGCAAAAAAGACAATGCTCGCCAATCTGGACATTATGGCCGATTTGTACCTGGTTATCGATCTTGGTCCCGTGGCCGACAGAGGTGTTGCGGATCGTGCCCCGGTCAATTGTCGAATTCGCACCTAATTCTACATTATTTCCAATACTTACCGACCCAAGTGAATGTATTCGGGTCCAGCTTTGCTGGCCGGTATCCCCTTGATCACCGAGGCTCTTGCGGGCATTTTCCACGCCCGATTTTTCAGGGGTCACAAAGGAAAACCCGTCCCCGCCGACGACCGAATTGGGCTGCAGGATAACGTCATCCCCGATGGTAACGTGATGGCCGACCCGCGCGCCCTCCAAGATCAAGGCGCGATCACCGATTTGCGCCCCTCGCGCGATGCTGACATGGGAGGCGATCCGCGCCCCCTGCCCAATTTTGACATCCCGTCCGATGACAACCAGCGGCCCGATTGCGGCGCCCGGTCCAATCTGGGCGCTGTCATCGATGACGGCTGTTGGATGAATGCCGGGGGCGATATCCGGCCCGGGATCCATCAGTTTGGTCAAGCCGGACATGGCGTAGCGCGGACGCGGCACAAATACGGCGGCTATGAGCCCAAGCGCTTGCCAATCCGCCCCGTCCCATAAAAGCGCGGCCTGCGCCCGGCCATCTTTCAACGCGCCCTCATATTTGGCATCCATGGCCAGGGCCAGATCATTTGGCCCAGCCGATTGCGGCTCTGCGGCGCGCTCAATCTCTAAATCAGCGCGTCCCTCGATCCGCCCGTTCAAAGCGGTCGCAATGTCGGATAATGTGTAGCCCATCGCTCAAGCCCCAGTTGCCAGGTGCAATCGGCACCCGCCACAGATTTAGGCCTTTGCTGTCTCCAACGTAACCCCTGCGCGCTTGAGTGCTGCAAAAATTGCCTCATCCCGCCCGTAAACGTCGCGGCGATACTGCGGCTGACCCTTGGCATCGACCCAAGCTGTAAAATAGGCCAGATGCACCGGCATCGGCTTTTGCAGATCGACCCGCTTTTCCTTGCCGGTTCTCAGGACATTGTGGAAATAGCCTTCCGGGTCCCGCTCCTGAGCGGCCAGCAGCGCATAGGCGAATTCGAACGGTTTGTGGACCCGCACGCAGCCATGGCTAAACGCCCGCACTTCGCGCCCGAACAGGGATTTGGACGGGGTGTCATGCAGGTATATGTTGTATTTGTTGGGGAACATGAACTTCACCAACCCAAGCGCATTGCCTTTCGATGGGGGCTGTTTCATCGAATAAGGGAAGGTGCGCGCGTTATAGGCACCGAAATTGATCGCCGAGCGCGGCACCACCTTGCCGGAACGCGATATCACCTGCAGCTGGCTCTGCGCGTTGCGATTGCGCTGCATCATCGGCAGATATTCTTTGGTCACAATCGAGCGCGGCACATACCAGCTGGGATTGATCACCATGAACTCCATCACATCCGAGAATTCAGGCGTCTTGCGGTCGGCATCCTGCTTGCCGATCACGACACGCGACCGGAAGGTGGATTTGCCGTTCTGCATGATGTGGACGTGGAAATCGGGCAGGTTGACCCAAACATGTTTCTTTTCAAGCGGTTCTGGCGACCAGCGGTTCCGCTCCATCGCGACCAGCACCTGGCCCAAGCGATGCCTTGGATCGCGATTGATCTCGCGCATCGTGCCTGCGCCGGCTACGCCGTCGGTGGTCAGCCCATGTGCGATCTGAAATTTCTGAACGGCTGATTGCAGCGCTGCATCATAGATTTGACTGGCGGAGCGACGCATGAACCCCATGCGGATCATACGGTTGCGCAGCTGCACCACGGCCCCGCCCGACTGGCCCGGCTTCAGCGATTGCGCCCCGACCGCCTCGCCCCAGCCGCCATTGGCGATCAGTTTTTCAAGGCGCAGCTTCTCTTTCTGGAGGCGCACATATTCAGGCTTGGTCGGGCGGATGGACTTGAGAAAGCCGTTCGGGCTGGACGCCGCGAAGGCTTCAAGCGTTTCGGTTCGGTCATAGCTTGGCGCTTGCGTGATGATCAGCGGATCGACCTCGCGCGGGTTAACGACCCCGCCGCGCAGATCATCGGCATAGGCCAGAAAGCGGCGCGCCGTTTCAACCTCGACCCTACCCATATCCTTGGCGGTCCGCGCGGATTTGAACAGCTCTGCCAACTCGACCGCGTTGTAACGCGCCATCGGCAAGCCATGGTCGCTTGCCCGCGCGAACGCCTTGAGCAGCGCCGCCCTGCGCCGGCCGTCTGATTTGGACACAAAGATCGGTGCGAAATTGCGGGCCCGGTAGAAAGCGGCGATTTCTGCGTCTCGCGAGGCCGCTTCCGCGATGGATTGTTTCAGCGCCGTAACGGCAGCATCCGCTCGCCCGGTTCCAAACACAGGCAGAACCGCGGCCGCAAGCGCAGCAGAGATCATTTTCAAAGTGGTACGGCGGGTAAACCTGGCAGACATGGCAGACTCTTAAGAAACAGGCAGATAAGTGGCGCAGTTCAAGTATTTAGCACTCAGATCAAATGTCCAATCACAAACCCGAATATAGGGTTAATTCTGATGGCTGATTTCCCCAAGGTCACCAAATTGCAACAGATCAATCCCCAACCAGGGATGCGCAGATTTTCGCTCATTCGCGGCATATTAACTCAAATTGGCCAGTCTGGTCTTGGTCGCAGAATCAACATATGTCATAAATCGGTGATCTGGGGATAACAGGCCGCATGGCCAGGGCGATACGGGACAGGCAACTCATGGGTGAGACCAATTCGGCTAACGTGACGCGGCGCGCGCTTCTTGGTGCATTTGCGGCGTCGGCGGTAACGGCCGCTCCAGTGTATTCTAACGTTTTTGGCTTTCTGAAAGGTGCGGGCGATATCCGTCGCATCAAGATGTATTCCGGCCGCACCGGCGAGACCATCGACATGATCTACTGGATCGAAGGGGAGTACATTAAGGAATCGCTGAAGGAAGTGAACTACTTCATGCGAGACTGGCGCACGAATGGCGCGACCAGCATGGACACACGCACAATCGATATCATGTCCGCTGCGCATAACCTGCTGGATGCACGCGAGCCCTACACCCTTCTGTCGGGCTACCGGTCGCCCAAGACCAATGCAATGCTCAGGTCCCGCTCTCGCGGTGTGGCGAAGAATTCGCTGCATATGAAAGGTCAGGCCGCTGACCTGCGGTTGAAATCGCGCAGTGTCAGCCAGATTGCCCGGGCTGCGGCCTCGTGTTCAGCCGGGGGCGTGGGACGCTATTCCAGTTCCAACTTTGTGCATATGGATTGCGGCACGGTCCGCACCTGGGGCCGGTAAACGACCAAATATCCGATCTGCAACAGGCCACCCGAACGGGTGGCTTTTTGCGTTGAGGCACTGTTGAGTAACACCACCCCTCAACGCGCAGGAGCGTCTATGGCTGATGTCATTCTTACCCTCAACGCCGGCTCCTCAAGCCTGAAATTCTCGTTGCATCCCATCACGGCACCCGCATCAACCGTAATGCGTGGGAAGGTCACCGGCCTCAAACGGGCACCGACATTCCAGCTGTCCGTTCCTCAAGACGCTGACCTGCCACTGCCGACCCTTGCTCTGGCCACGACGCATCAAGACGCGACCCAGATCTTGCTAGGCTGGCTGCGCGCCCACGCCAAGGAGCACCACATTGTCGCGGTCGGGCACCGCGTCGTGCACGGCGGACAACGCTTTGACCGCGCCACACGCATTTCGCCGGACATCTTCGCTGTCATGGAGGCATTAACCCCGCTCGCGCCGTTGCACCAGCCGCATAACTTGGCGGCCATCCGGCTCATCGATGCAGCTTTGCCGGACCTGCCGCAGGTGGCCTGTTTCGACACCAGCTTTCACACAACGCAAGACCCGCTGGCCAAGCTTTTCGCGCTCCCGCATGAGCTGTCTGACCAAGGGCTGATACGCTACGGGTTTCACGGGTTGTCCTATGCCTTTATCGCCTCCGTCTTACCGCAGCACGCACCCGATGCGCCTCGCGTCATCGTCGCCCATCTGGGCAATGGTGCAAGCCTCTGCGCGATGCGCGACGGCAAAAGCGTGGCCACGACCATGGGGTTCACGGCATTGGACGGGCTGATGATGGGGCGTCGGTCAGGGCGGATTGACCCCGGCATTGTGCTTCATCTTGTCCAACAGCGGGGCATGAGCGTGCCTGACATCGAAGAGCTGCTTTATCAAAAATCGGGCCTGCTGGGCGTCTCTGGGATCAGCAACGCCATGCAGGAGCTGGAAGTCAGCGACAACCCACGCGCACAGATTGCGATGGATCTGTTCTGCTACCGGGCCGCGGCCGAGATTGCGGGGCTTGTTCCCAGCCTTGGCGGTCTTGATGCGCTAATCTTCACCGCCGGCATTGGCGAAAATTCCGCCCGCACCCGTGCCGCAATCTGCGACCGCCTCGGCTGGCTTGGCATTGCGCTCGATCCCGGGGCCAATGCGGCGCATGCAACGACGATCTCAACACCCGACGCGCGGTGCCCGACCTTTGTGATCCCGACCAACGAGGACGCAGTGATTGCGCAAGAGACCATCGCGTTGATCTGACGCTCCCCCACCCCATGCAAAAGGGCGACCCCTGGGGCCGCCCTTTCAAGACACCTATGGGTTTCGCCTCAGCCTTTGCGAGACCGCGCGAAGGCCAGGCCACCCAACCCGGTGAGCAGCAGCAACCCACCAGCAGGCAGTGGCACCACAGGCGTGTAAGTCGCGCTCACCGATTTCAGCGTCCAGCTTGCGCCCTGCCCCGCGACCACCCCGAAGAGGTTGCCGCCAAACAAGTCTACATTCGACAAGGTCACCGCCTGTGTATCGGCCTGAACCAGGTCTGAAACCGCATCGCCTGCGCGCAGACGGCCCGAGCCATCACTGTCAGCGATCAAGAAGAAATCACCTGTAGAGCCGCTGGCCGCCGCACCGATCCGCGCGAAGGTGAAGGCCAGCTCGCTGACTTTCAGATCGCGGCCGCGCGACTGGAACCGCATCTCGATCATGTCGAGGAAATTGCTCCGGTTCGAAATACCGTCGACCTCACCCGTTGCGCCATTGCGGCGCGACAAAACCCCGGCACCGTTCGTTGTTCGGACCAAGCGTGCGCCTTTCGTGGCCACGGAGGTGACCGCGCCATTGTCGATCGTGGTGTCTTTCAGCTGGCGCGCTCTGAAGGTTGCGTCGACCTCGCCTTCGCTCATCTTCGCTTTGTTGGACAACACGTTGAACAGGGTGTCATCATTGCCCGTCATGTCGAAAGTTACGACCGCAGCGGCCGCTGGGCTGGCCAGAATCGCAGCCGCAGTCAGCGGTGCAAGGGCCCATTTGAATAGGTTTGGTTTCATGAGTTCTCTCTAAAAGTGGCAGCGTCTGAGCATCGTTTAGAAAGCGTTAAGGGCGAGAAAGGGGCAAAGACGGTGTATCTTCTGGACAGTAGAAAAACAAAAACCCGGAGTTTTGGACGGTTGTTTCCGATTTGAATAAAATTGCACACTTGCCACGGCGGCCCGAGCCCGTATGAATTAAACAGACGTTCAATTAACGCCCCTCACCATCCCGTCCGACTGGCCGGGCCATGAAGGAGACCCGCCCGTGGATTTCGCGCTGACCGATGAACAGAACGCCATTTTCGATATGGCCCACGCCTTCGGGCAGGATCATATCGCGCCTCATGCGCTGGAGTGGGAGAAGGCGGGCGACATCCCCAAAGACCTCTGGCCGAAACTGGCAGAGCTGGGATTTGGCGGTCTCTATGTCTCAGAAGAGTGCGGCGGCGCCGGGCTGACACGGCTCGACGCGACGCTGGTATTTGAAGCCTTGTCCATGGCCTGCCCCTCGGTCGCGGCGTTTCTGTCCATCCACAATATGTGCGCGGCCATGATCGACAGGTTCGGCTCCGACGCGTTGAAGGCGCGCATGATGGGTGACGTGCTGGCGATGAGCACTTTCCTTTCCTACTGCCTGACGGAGCCCGGATCGGGCTCAGACGCCGCCGCCCTCAAAACCCGGGCTACGCGCACCAATGAAGGCTATGTGTTAACGGGCACAAAGGCCTTTATCTCAGGCGGCGGATATTCCGACGCCTATATTGTGATGTCACGCACCGGCGATGACGGGTCTAAAGGCATTTCTGCCATCATCGTGGAAGACGGCGCAGCGGGGCTGTCTTTCGGTGGGCTGGAGGACAAAATGGGGTGGCGCGCGCAGCCGACGCGGGCCGTGCAGCTCAACAATTGCGCGGTGCCTGCCGGCAACCTGCTTGGCGAGGAAGGTCAGGGGTTCAGCTACGCCATGCAAGGCCTGAATGGCGGGCGGCTGAATATCGCTGCCTGCTCCCTCGGGGCCGCCCAGGCCGCCATGGATGCCACCCGTGCCTATATGGCCGAGCGGCACGCCTTCGGCAAATCGATTGACCAGTTTCAGGGCCTGCAATTCCGCCTCGCTGATATGGAGATCGAGCTGCAAGCCGCCCGCATCTTCCTACGCCAAGCCGCCTGGAAACTGGATCAGGGCGCGCCTGACGCCGTGCAGCATTGCGCCATGGCCAAGAAATTTGTGACCGAAGCCGGATCGCGCATCGTCAATGGCTGCCTGCAGCTGCATGGCGGCTACGGCTATCTTGCCGATTACGGGATCGAGAAACTGGTCCGAGATCTGCGGGTGCATGAAATCCTTGAAGGAACAAATGAAATCATGCGCCTCATCGTGGCCCGCGATCTGCTGGCCACCTGATGGAAGACATCTGGATCCGCGAAGACGGCCATGCGGGCCGCATCACCTTGCAACGCCCCAAAGCGTTGAACGCATTGACCTATGATATGGTGCGCCAGATCGAGGGCGCGTTAGATGCGTGGCGCGACGCGGATGTGGCGCTGGTACTCATCGATGCTGACGGGGATAAGGCGTTTTGCGCTGGCGGCGATATTGCGGATATGTACGCCTCCGGGCAGCGCGGTGATCTGGGCTATGGGCGGCAATTCTGGCGCGACGAATACCGGCTGAATGCGAAGATCTTCGAATATCCCAAACCGGTCGTCAGCCTGTTGCAAGGCTTCACGATGGGCGGCGGCGTGGGCGTGGGGTGCCATGGGTCGCACCGTGTCGTTGGCGAGAGCAGCCAGATTGCCATGCCCGAATGCGGCATCGGGCTGGTCCCCGACGTAGGCGGCTCGCTGATGTTGGCGCGTGCGCCGGGTCGGCTTGGCGCATATCTTGGCATCACATCCGCCCGCATGGGCCCCGCAGACGCCATCCATGCAGGCTTTGCCGATCACTTCATTCCCCAGGCCGCGTGGCCCGAGCTGTGTCGCACCCTCGCCGCCACCGGACAGACCGGCGCGATTGAGGCTGCCGCGACCCCTCCCCCAGACGGAACGCTGCGCGCGGCACAGGCGAGGATCGACCAGCTCTTTGCGCCCGATGGGTTGGCCGCCATTCATGCGCGCCTCGCGGCGGATGAAACCGAGGTCGCAACCGCCGCCCTTCACCGGCTGCGCCGCAACGCACCGCTCGCAATGGCCTGCTGTCTTGAGATACTGGACCAATTGCAGACAGCACGCACGATCCGCACCGCGCTCGAGCTTGAATTTCGCTACACCTACCGGGCCGTTGCGCAAGGTGATTTCATCGAAGGCATCCGCGCGGCTATTATTGACCGCGACCGCGCGCCCCAATGGGCGCATGGCGCAATGGATGTCCCGAAAGAAGAGGTGGCGGCCATGCTCGCACCTCTGGGCACAGAAGGCTTGAATTGGGAGGAGATGCCATGAAGATTGGCTTTATAGGGCTGGGAAATATGGGCGCGCCAATGGCCGCCAATCTGGTAGGCGCGGGCCATGACGTGACCGGCTTTGACACCGCCGCCCCCTGCCCCGACGGGGTGACGCAGGCGCATACGGCCAGGCAGGCGGCAAGCGGCGCAGATGTTGTTGTGACCATGCTGCCCAACGGAATCATCCTGAAAGAGGTGGCTAGGGACGTGATCGCTGCCATGGCCCCTGGCGCGGTCCTGCTGGATTGTTCCACCGTCGATGTTGAAAGCGCGCGCGGGGTGGCGCAGATCGCTGAGGCAGCTGGCTGCCTTGCCGTCGACGCGCCCGTGTCAGGCGGGGTCGGAGGTGCCGCGGCGGGCACGCTGACCTTCATGGCAGGTGGCAGCGATGCGGGCTTTGCGAAAGCCGCCCCCCTCTTCGAGATCATGGGCCAGAAAGCGGTTCATTGCGGCCCGTCGGGAAATGGGCAAGCGGCAAAGATATGCAACAATATGATCCTCGGCATCACGATGATTGGCACCTGCGAGGCCTTCGCGCTCGCGGACAAGCTCGGGCTCGACCGGCAGAAGATGTTTGACGTGGTCTCGACCTCCTCGGGCTACAGCTGGACGATGAACGCCTATTGCCCCGCCCCGGGGGTCGGGCCAAACAGCCCCGCTGATAACGGATATAAGCCGGGTTTTTCGGCTGATCTGATGCTGAAAGACCTCCGCCTTAGCCAGCAGGCGGCAAAGGCCGCAGATGCGGATACACCCATGGGGCAGGCCGCCACCGGGTTATATGAGACATTCGTCGAACAAGAAGACGGCGCCGGCAAGGATTTCTCGGCCATGCTGCCGCGTTTTGCTTCCCGCAGACGCGCGTAAGCGGTTTTACCAAGCTCCATTTGATCGCAAATACTATGGGGGCTTTGCCCGTGCGGCGCGGGGGGCAACCCCCCCCCAAAGGCCAAATTTACAAGGCCCGGGCCCCCCCG
>CAYLVP010000008.1:0-1674 GCA_964387155.1 uncultured Rhodobacterales bacterium
TCAGTCACGCAAGAAAAGGAGGCCCTTTATGCGCCGCTTGCTTACCTCTGCCACGCTTTTCGCCCTGGCACTTCCGGCCCAGGCCGAAACCTTCACCTGGGCGGGCACCACCGACCCGCAAACCATGGATCCGCATGCGGTGAACTCCGCCCCGGTTCTGGGTTTTCTGAACAATGTCTATGAGGGCCTCGTGCGCCGTGGCAAGGATATGGCGGTCGAGCCTGCCCTTGCGACCAGCTGGGAGCCCATTGGCGAGGGTGAGGGCTGGCGCTTCACGCTGCGCGAGGGCGTGACCTTTCACAATGGCGCGGCGTTCACGGCCGAGGATGTGATGTTCTCCTACGAGCGTGCCTCTTCCGAGCAGGCCGACACCTCAAGCTGGTTCGCGCCGGTCTCCGAGGTGAAGGTCGTTGATGATTTCACCATCGACATCATGACCACCGCGCCCAACCCGATCTTCCCCGACAGCATTGCGAACTGGATGATCATGGATAGTGGCTGGGCTGCGGAAAACGGCGCGGAACGCCCCGCAAAGGACGCCGAAAACCACGCGACGCTCAACGCCAATGGCACCGCCGCCTTCAAGCTGGTCGAGCGTCAGCCCGGCCTGAAAACCGTGCTCGAGCCCTTTGATGGCTGGTGGGGCGAGGTCGAACATAACGTCACCCGCGCCGAGTTCACGCCGATCCAGAACCCCGCGACCGCCGTGGCGGCCTTGCTGTCGGGCGATGTGGATATGATCAACCCGGTGCCCATCCAAGATGCCGAACGGCTGGCCGCAGGCGGCAGCGCCAAGGTGATCAAGGGCATCGAGGCCCGTGTGATCATGCTGGGCTTCCCGCATCAGGCCGAGACGCTGAAATATGCCGCGGATGCGGGCGATCCGAACCCGTTTAAGGACGTGCGCGTCCGTCAGGCCGTGGCGCATGCCGTCAACGTGCCGGCGATCTTGCAGACGATCATGCGCGGCAATGCCGAGCCTGCCAGCCAGTTGGTCAGCCCCGCCATGCGCGGCTACTCGACCGCACTTGCCGCACGGCCCGAATTCAACCCTGAGCGCGCCAAGGAACTTTTGGCCGAGGCGGGCTATGCGGACGGGTTCTCCTTCGGGCTGAAATGCCCCAATGACCGCTACCTCAATGACGAAGCCGTCTGCCAGGCGGTGACCGGGATGCTGGCACAGGTGGGCATCACGGCCGAGCTTGACGCGATGCCGGTGCAGAATTACTGGCCCGAACTGCGCGAGGACAATTACGACATGTACCTGCTGGGCTGGTCGCCCGGCACGTTTGACGCCGAACACCCGATCCGCTTTCTGGTGACCACGCCCAATGCCGAGAAAAAGCTTGGCAGCTGGAATTTCGGTGATTTCTCAAACGCCCGTGTCGATGAGCTGCTGCCGCTGATGCAGTCTGAGGTCGATGACACCAAGCGTCAGGCCTATATCGACGAGGCCACCAAGATCATCCAGGACGAGATGGCTTACGTGCCGCTTTACGTCCAGCCCTTGGTCTGGGGCACAGGCGCGAATATCGAGCTGACGCAGCGCCCGGATAACTTCTTCATCCTGCGTTGGGTGCGTATCAACTAGACTGACCCAAACAGGTCGGGGAGGGGGCTTGCAGCCGCTCTCCCCGCCACTGGCCCGTATCACGGCCCGAATACTGGCCCGAA
>CAYLVP010000008.1:1774-6814 GCA_964387155.1 uncultured Rhodobacterales bacterium
ACTGGCCCGTATCACGGCCCGAATACTGGCCCGAATACTGGCCCGAACCTCGGCCCGAACCCTGGCCTATTCAACGCTCGCATGACGCAGGCAGGGTCAATGTCACGCTTATTCCGTCCGGGCCAAGCTCGCGCAGCAAGCTGCCATGGATCTGGCGCACAGACAGGTCGATCATGCGGCTGCCGAACCCTTCCGCGCCATCCCCGACCTCTGTGGGCTTGGCCGTTTCTATGGGCGGCACGCAGGTCTCGCGCCAGCGCATCACCACCTCATCACCCGTCTGGTTCAGCGCAATATCCAACCGGCCCTCCGCACTGCGCAGCGCGCCGTATTTCACCGCGTTGGTCGCCAGCTCATGGACAATCAACGCAATGGGCGAGACCGCGCCTGCGGGCACGCTAACCCCGTCTGCGGCAATCGAGACGGTCGACAGTTGCAGGTAAGGCGCAAGCGTCTGTTCAAGCAGGGTGCGCGCGTCCACGTCAGTGTCTTTTGACATTTGAAAGGCCAGTTGATGCGCTGTGGCAAGCGCCCCGAGCCGGGCGGTCAGCCCCTCAAAGACATGCCCGGCATCAGGGTTGCGCCGCCCGGTCATGGACACCAATGCGCTGACCACGGCAAAGATGTTGCTGACCCGATGCTTGAGTTCAGAGGAGATCAGCTCCACCTCTGCGGCGGCGTTCTTGATGTCGGATATATCATGGGCAGAGCCGATGATTTGCGACACGTTGCCGTCATCTGACCAGGCATAGGGGGCTTCATGCGAATGCAGCCAGACCCAATGGCCCGCCTTGTGGCGCATACGATACTCGAATTTCGAGGTTTGAGAGCTGTCCAGCGAGATCAGATGGGTGAAATGGGCTGGGTAGCGCGCGAAATCCTCGGGATGCATCAGCGCCTGCAGGATAGAGGAGCCCATCGCCTGCACCTCGTGATCGGTATAGCCCAGATGGTCAAAAAGCGACCGGTTCGCCCAGATGTTTTCCATCTTTTCAAGGTCGAAGACATAAAGAATGGAAGGCGCGACCGCCGCGATCTTTTCAAAGAAATGTTCGGCATTGGCGGCGATTTCGGGTGGGATGATGATGTCATCCATCCCGGCAGTCAGCTGATTGGTCATGTCGCGTCCCCCATTCATCCACTCCGCATAAGGACGCGGCCGCACAAAAGAATTAAACAATGACATACCTAACCGCTTGCCTGCCCCGGGAGCAAGTCAGGGATCCCTCATCGTGATCGGCTGCGCATCTGATGCAGGCCAGTGACGCCGCCTTTGGGCCGACTTCCTGCTTGACCGCCCGCCCCCCTTGGCAAACACTCAGCCGCAATGCTTGCCTATATCATCCGCCGAGTCTTTCAGTCCGTTATCGTCCTGCTGGTCGTGGGGCTGGTGGCGTTTTCGATGTTCCGCTTCGTGGGCGATCCCATCGACAATATGCTGGGGCAGGAACGCACGCAGGAAGACATCGAACGGCTGCGCACCACGCTGGGGCTCGATCAGCCCTTTCCCGTGCAATACGCCAAGTTTCTGGCCAATGCCGCTCAGGGCAATTTCGGGGTCAGCTACCGGCAGGGCAGGCCCGTTGCCACAATCATCGCCGAACGCGCTCCCGCCACGTTGGAGCTGGCACTGGTCTCGGGCACCTTGGCCTTGGTCGTGGGGATCGGACTGGGCGTGTTCACCGCGATCAGGCGCAACGGCATTGCGTCAAACCTGATCATGTCGACCTCGCTGATCGGGGTGTCACTGCCCACATTCCTGATAGGGATCCTGTTGATCTACCTATTCTCGGTCACCCTCGGCTGGCTGCCCAGTTTCGGCCGGGGGGAGACGATGCAGATCGGTGGGTGGTCCACCGGGTTTTTGACAGCTTCGGGCCTTAAGGCGCTGATATTGCCTTCCATTACCCTTGGCCTCTACCAGATGACGCTGATCATGCGGCTGGTCCGCTCCGAGATGCTCGAGGTGCTCAGGCAGGATTACATCCGCTTTGCCCGGGCGCGGGGTCTGCGCGAACGCTCCGTCAATTTCCGTCATGCGCTGAAGAACACGATGGTGCCGGTGATCACGGTCGTGGGCTTGCAACTGGGCGCCATCATCGCCTTCGCCATCATCACCGAGACGGTGTTTCAGTGGCCGGGCGTGGGGCTTTTGTTCATCAACGCCATCCAGTTTGTCGATATCCCCGTGATGGCGGCCTATCTGATGCTGATTTCGGTGATGTTCGTGGCGATCAACCTGATCGTGGATCTGCTCTATTTCGCCATCGACCCGCGCCTGAGAATTGATGGGAGGCACGCATGAGCGACATCTCTCACGAGCCCTCCCGTCTGTCCAAAATGTGGGACAGCGATTTCGCTTATAAGTTCCGCTCCTCCCCCGTGGCGATGGTCTCGACCGCTGTGACCCTGTTTCTGGTTCTCGCAGCCGTGTTCGCGCCGCTGATTGCGCCATTTGATCCGTTTAACCCCGCGAGCCTGAACCTGATGAACGGCTTTACCCCGCCTGCGACCCCCAACCAGTTCACCGGGGACAGCTTCTGGCTTGGCACCGATGATCAGGGCCGCGATGTCTATTCGACGATCCTTTACGGCATGCGGATATCGCTGTTTGTGGGCTTTGCGGCCGTGGCCTTCGCGATGGTGCTTGGCATTACGCTGGGGCTGATTGCGGGCTATGTCGGCGGCTGGACCGAGACCATCATCATGCGCATCGCCGATGTGCAGCTGACCTTCCCGTCGATCCTTGTTGCGATGCTGATCACCGGGGTGGCCAAAGGGTTCACGCCGGTCGAATTCCGTGACCAGATGGCGATCATCGTGCTGATCGTGGCCATCGGCTTGAGCGATTGGGTGCAGTTCGCCCGGGTCGTGCGCGGCTCGACGCTGGTAGAAAAGAACAAGGAATATGTGCAGGCCGCCCGGCTCATTGGCCGCTCGCCCTTCACGATCATGCTCAAGCATATCCTGCCCAATGTGCTGTCGCCGGTGTTGGTCATCGCGACGATCTCGCTGGCCCTTGCGATCATTGCGGAGGCCACGCTCAGCTTTTTGGGCGTCGGCGCGCCGCCCACCCAGCCGTCGCTTGGCACACTCATTCGCATCGGGCAGGGGTATCTCTACTCGGGCGAGTGGTGGATCCTGTTCTTCCCCGCCGTCACCCTGCTGGCGCTCGCCCTGGCCGTGAACCTCTTGGGCGACTGGCTGCGCGACGCTCTGAACCCGAAATTGCGCTAAATCATAAAGGACTTTCTCATGAAACTGATAACCCCCTTCCTGGCTGCGGCCCTTCTGGCCGCACCGTCCTTTGCGGATGAGGCGACGGATGCGGCAACCGCCTTCATCAACTCCCCCGTGCAGCAGCGGCTGCTGGACGACATGCTGAGCCCCGAGATGGTGCTGGCGCAGATGCAAACCATCGCGCAGCGGCTGCCCGAGGATAAGGTGCAGGTTCTTGTCAATATCGTCACCGAAGAGCTTGAGGCGATCCGCCCTGAGATGGAGGCCGCGATGATCAGTGGCGCGGCGGAGTCCTTCACGGTCGAAGAGATCAACGCGCTGACCGCATTCTACAATTCCCCCGTCGGCGCCTCGGCCATGGGCAAGATGACGCCCTATATGCAGCAAACCATGGGAAGTCTGGGCCCCACCATGCAGCAGATGCAGGGCAATATCGTGCGCCGCGTGCAAAGCGAGCTGCAGTAACGCCCGAAAGATGAACACGCCTGTCCTCTCCGTCCGCGACCTGGTCGTGGAAATCCCCACCCGCCATGGGCTTTTGAAGCCCGTGGACGGGGTCAGCTATGACATACAGCCCGGCGAGATCCTGGGCGTGGTTGGCGAAAGCGGGGCAGGCAAATCGATGACCGGCAATGCGGTGATTGGCCTTCTGGACCGGCCCGCGCGGATTGCGTCAGGGGAAATCTATCTGAACGGGGAGCGGATCGACAATCTGTCGCTCACCCAGCTGCGCCGGTATCGGGGCAAGCAGATCGGGATGGTGTTTCAAGACCCGCTGACCTCGCTCAACCCGCTCTTGCCCATCGGTGATCAGCTGACCGAGACCATTCAGGAACATCTCGATGTGTCCAGCGCGCAGGCGCATGCCCGCGCCGTCGCCGCACTGGAAGAGGTGGGCATTCCGGCGGCGAAAGAGCGGATCGGCAGCTACCCGCATGAATTCTCCGGCGGCATGCGGCAGCGCGTCGTGATTGCGCTTGCACTTTGCGCGGAGCCGTCGCTGCTCATCGCAGATGAGCCCACCACCGCGCTTGATGTGTCCGTTCAGGCGCAGATCACCTCATTGCTCAAACGCTTGTGCCGCGAACGCGGTATGGCGGTGATGCTCGTGACCCATGATATGGGCGTGATTGCCGAGACCGCGGACCGGGTCGCCGTCATGTATGCCGGCAAGCTGGCAGAGCTTGGCCCGGTGCGCGAGGTCATCACCAGCCCGCGCCACCCCTATACGGACGGGTTGATGGGCTCGACCCCCTTGGCCTCGAAAGGCAAGCGGCGGCTGCACCAAATCCCCGGCAACATGCCGCGTCTGGGCCAGCTGCCGGATGGCTGTGCCTTCCATCCGCGCTGCCCCTATACGAGGCCCGAATGCAAAGAGACACCCGGCCCGCGCCTCAAGACCTGCGACGGCCGCGCGGCCTGCTGGTTCCCGCTTGATGCGCCTCAGGCCGTGAAAGGGGCTGTGTGATGACGGTGTCACGACAGGATGTGTACGCGATGTGCACGGGCTGTGTACGCGGTTTTTCGGGGGGTTACGGATGGCCGTGATCGTCTCCGTCAAGAACCTGACGCGGGTGTTTGACGTCTCGAAACCGTGGCTGAACAGGGTGCTGGAACGGCTGCCCAAACGCACGCTGACAGCCGTATCCGACGTGTCTTTCGACATTGAGGACAACACGGTCTACGCCTTGGTGGGCGAGTCCGGGTCGGGCAAATCAACGATCGGCAAGATGATCGTGGGGCTGTTGCCGCCCTCTGACGGGACGGTCGAAATCGAAGGCGTGAACCTCGCGACGGAGA
>CAYLVP010000008.1:6914-29276 GCA_964387155.1 uncultured Rhodobacterales bacterium
TTGCCGCCCTCTGACGGGACGGTCGAAATCGAAGGCGTGAACCTCGCGACGGAGACCAATGCCGAGGTTATCGACCGCGTCCGCTCTGACATTCAGATGATTTTTCAGGACCCCTATGCCTCGCTCAACCCGCGCTGGAAGGTGGGCGACATCATTGAAGAGCCCGCCGTTGCCAATGGCGATCCTACCGACGGGCTGGCCGAGAAGCTGCTTGAACAAGTAGGCCTAAGTGCCTCTGATACCAAGAAATTCCCGCATGAGTTTTCGGGTGGTCAGCGGCAACGGATCTGCGTGGCCCGCGCGCTCGCCTCCGAGCCCAAGCTGATTGTCTGTGACGAGCCGACATCCGCGCTAGACGTGTCGGTGCAGGCGCAGGTGTTGAACCTGATGTCTGATCTGAAGGATGAGTTCGGGCTAACCTATCTGTTCATCAGCCACGATTTGACCGTCATTCAGCACATGGCCGACCGCATCGGCGTGCTCTATCTGGGTCGTCTGGTAGAGGAGGCCGCGCCGGGCGATCTCTTTGAAACCCCGCAACACCCCTACACGCAAATGCTATTAGAGGCCGCCCCGCGCATGGACGGGTTTGGCCGCGAGGTGGCGCCGCCCGAGGGCGAGATCCCTGACCCGATCAACCCGCCCACCGGCTGCGCCTTTCATCCGCGCTGCCCCTTGGCCATAGATCGCTGCGCCAGGGAGCGCCCGCAGCTTACGCAGAACGGCAACGCCCGCGTGGCCTGCTTCCGGCCGGGCGAGCGGGCCTAGCGACGAAGAGCTCAGACATGAAATGGCCGCGCCCCTTTGGATGAGACGCGGCCATCAACGATCAGTGCAGCAGATACGGTCGCATGTTGCTGTCAGTTATTGACCCCTGCGGTCGTGCGGACATTGTCCAGCGGCAGGGTGGGGCAGCCAAGCCCGTCGCAGGTCACGGCCTCATAGTCGAAGGTCAGCGGCCCGACCGCCGTATCAACGGTCATCTTGCGGTCTTCCACGGCGACCACATGGCCCACCACGGACACCTTTCCGTCATGGGAGGTGATGAAGACCTTATCGGCAGCAGCCGGGGTCACGAACAGGGCGGCAACAGCGAGATATGTCGCAGCGCGCAAAGCGGATTTGAGTGTCATTGAGCAGTCCTTAGATCGGGCCCCAACCCGTGAGTGATGGTGTATGAATTGTGAAACTGCCCCAACAAATCCGGGTTACCTTGCTAAAAATGCGGTCATTTTCAGGTCTTTTTGCTGAATAGGGCAAAGCCATGGCTCCCACCTGTCAGGACCGACAGATTCAGCTGAATTGCGGTGACGAAAGGGCGGCCAAGCCGATGGCGTCTTGGCCGGGCGGCTCACATACAGGTCAAACCCGACGACAGGCGGTCAAGTAGCCCAAGGCGGCAGTGCAATAAAGAAAATTGGCGGAGAGACAGGGATTCGAACCCTGGGAACCCTCTCGAGCTCAACGGTTTTCGAAACCGTCCCGTTCGACCACTCCGGCACCTCTCCGCGCCACTGACATGTGATCAGGTGCGCGCGGTTTAGCGAAGCGCCTTGTCTCACGCAAGGGCATTTCTGCGCCCCGCTATGGGGCGTTCACGCAGCTGTCACGGGCAATGCGTGCTTGCGCGATTGTATGAACAGACGAGGCGGACTATCTTACCTCCTAGAAGTTTTTGAAAAGGCCAGTGATGCGTGTTCTCTTAGCAGCTCTTCTTACCATGCAGGTCAGCGTGACTGCGGCATTTGCCGATCAGACTGCGTTGGTGGAAAGGTATTACTCTGCCCTCAAGATGCAGGAGGTGTTCGAGATTCTGCGCAATGAAGGGATCGAGGCTGCCGAGAAAATGGCCGATGAGGACGAGGCCATCACCCGGTCGCCTGCATGGAGCAGCCGGATCGCGCGCATCTATGCCACTGACAAGATGGATGCGATCTTCCGCCAGGGCTTGCGCACCACTGGTCGGCTGGAAGGCTCAGAGGACGCTTTGGCGTTCTTCGAAAGTGCGCTTGGCCAGCGGATTGTCGAGATTGAGTTGGAGGCGCGCCGCGCGCTTTCCGGCGAGGCGATGGAGGAGGCCGCACGAGCAGAGGCCGCATCACTGCGCGAGCAGGACCCCGACCGCTACGCCATGTATGAGCAATTTATCGCAGTAAACAATCTGGTCGAAAGCAATCTGATGGGGGCGTTGAATTCTAATCTGGCCTTCTATCAAGGTCTCGGGACCAACCCCACCTTCGGCGTCATCGACGAGGAAACCATCCTGAACCAGGTCTACGAGCAGGCACCCGAGATCCGCGAAGATATGGAAGACTGGACCATGAACTTCTCGGTCCTGGCTTATGGGCTTTTGTCTGAGGAAGAGATGCAAAGCTATATCGACGCCTCCGATACAAGGGCCGGACAAATCCTCAACACCGCGCTTTTCGCGGGGTTTGACAAGGTGTTCGAGCTGCACAGTTTTGAGCTTGGCCGCGCCTTGGCTGAATTCATGGTCGGCGACGACACGTAAACGGCTGCAGATCCTCTTGACTTGCCGCCCCGCCTCGCGCATATGCGCGTCTCCGGGCGCAGTCCGGTATTTTTGAAACAGACGCCCCGATCCGGGGGCGCGCTGTCCGAGGTAAGGCTGAGGGATATCCAACGCCTTGAAAACGCCGCCAAAAGCGGGGCCACAGGACGCGGATGACAAAAGGGTATGCGATATGTTCGCGGTTCTGAAAACCGGCGGCAAGCAATATAAAGTCGCCTCGGGCGATATTTTGCGCGTCGAAAAGCTGGACGCCGCCGCAGGCGACAAGGTTCAATTCAACGACATTCTGATGGTTGGCGACAAGATCGGTGCGCCGCTGGTGGATGATGCGGGCGTGCAGGCCGAAGTGATCGACCAGATCAAAGGCGAGAAGGTCATCAACTTCGTCAAGCGCCGCCGGAAGCACTCCTCCAAACGGACCAAGGGCCACCGTCAGCAGCTGACGCTTTTGCGCGTGACTGACATCCTTGAAAAAGGGGCCGGCAAATCCGGCGTCAAAGCCGCACTTGGCGGTGCCGGCGTGTCTGTCGCCGCTCTGGACGCTGCTGCACCGAAGCCCGCCAAAAAGGCCGAGGCCAAGCCCGCCAAAAAGGCCGCGCCTAAGGCCGAAAAGCCTGCACCAAAGAAAGAAGCCGCGCCGAAAAAAGAGGCGGCACCAAAGAAGGCCGCTGCCAAAAAGGCCGCTCCAAAGAAGGCAGCAAAGGCAGAGGCCGATGATCTGACCGAGATCAGCGGCGTGGGGCCGGTCATCGTCAAAAAGCTGCATGACCTCGGCGTGACCACATTCGCACAAATCGCGGCATGGACCCCCGAGGACGTTGCTGCTATGGACGACAAATTGAATTTCAAAGGCCGCATCGACCGTGACGAGTGGCTGGCTCAAGCCAAGAAATTGGCAAAAGGCTAAGGAGAGACCGAGATGGCACATAAAAAAGCAGGCGGTTCGTCCCGTAACGGCCGCGACTCAGCTGGACGCCGCCTTGGCGTCAAAAAGTTCGGCGGCGAAGCCGTGATCCCGGGCAACATCATCGTGCGTCAGCGCGGCACGGTCAAATGGCCGGGCGAAGGTGTTGGCATGGGCAAGGACCACACGATCTTTGCGACCGTCGAAGGCGCTGTGAAGTTTCACAAAGGCCTGAAGGGCCGCACCTTCGTGTCCGTCCTGCCAGTGGCGGAGGCCGCTGAATAAGCCGAGCGCTTCAAAACGACATTTGAGGGGATCGGTGCAAACCGGTCCCCTTTTTTTGTTCCGCGACCGTCGGAGGGTCACAATGGCCCAGATGATCAAGACCAAGCGACTTGTCCTGCGCCCGATTGCCATGACGGACGCGCCTGCAGTTGTGGCCGGTGTCGCCCCTTTGGCGGTCTCGCGCTGGTTGACCCATGTTCCGCACCCCTATGGCATGGCGGATGCGGTCGATTTCGTCTCACGAAATGAGGGGCTCTTCCCGGAGGTCTGCGCCGTGACCTTGGATGGCGCGTTTACGGGCGTGGCAGGTGTCCGGCGGGAGCTTGGCTACTGGTACGCGGAGCCTTTCTGGGGCCTCGGGATAGCGACAGAGGCCGCTGCGGCTTTGGTCCGGTGTTTCTTTGAACAGGGCAGGGAGCCTGTGCTGACCTCCGGCTACCTGCAAGGCAATGCCCGCTCGCGCAACGTGTTGACCAAACTGGGCTTTGTCGAAGCTCAGCTTGAAGAGGTCACGCCCTTGTCTACCGGCGTGCCAACCCGGTTGCAGAAGATGGACCTGCGCCGCAGCCAATGGGAGGGGCAGGGTTGAGCGTCGCTGTCACATCCTTCGCCATCTTCGCGGCCAGTCAGGTGGGCACCCCTGGGCCGGCCAACATGGCGCTCTTGGCCATGGGCGCGCGCTACGGGCTCAGGCGGGCTTTGCCCTTTGTGGTGGGCGTGGCCCTTGGAAAACAATTGGTGATCTGGCCGATTGGCTTTGGGTTGATGCAGGTCGCGCAATCGGCCCCGTGGGTGTTTGAGGCGCTGAAATATGTCTCTGCGGCCTATATTATTTGGCTCGCCTGGCGCGTGGCCCATCTGCGGCTCGACACCGGGGGCGAGGCGCAGGCACCAGGATTTCTGCAGGGCCTGATCGTCCATCCGCTCAATCCCAAGGCTTGGGCCATGATTACGGCAGGATTCACTGCATTTACCGCCCCAGAAACGCCGCCTTTTCAGGCAACGTTAGTGATTGCGGCGATATTGCTGGCCGCTCAGGCCGTGCTGCACCCGCTCTGGACCTACGGAGGGGAGCGGCTTGCGCGCGGGGTGGCTGGTACGCCGCGCGAAAGATATTTGATGTGGACCTTGGCGGGCCTGACGGTCGCCACGGTCCTCTTTGTGCTGTTTGGAGGAGCCGTGACATGAGCGTTACGCAAACCATATCCCAACCCGTTATTCAGACGGATCGTTTGACCCTGCGCCCTGCCACGCGTGCCGATATCGGCCCGTTGACGTTGCATGCCAGCGACAAACGGGTTGCAGAAGCCACCAGCACCATCCCGCATCCGCTGCCTGACGGGGTGACAGAAAGCTTTATCGAGCGCTGCCTCGCCCCTGACCGAATGGAAGATGTCTGGGTGATTGACCCGTCGCAAAATGCCAGCCAGCTGGTAGGCGCGGTTGCGCTCAAGCGGATGGATCGGGGCCAATCCGAGATTGGCTATTGGGTCACGCCTGCGCTGTGGAACAGTGGTTTCGCCTCCGAAGCGGTTGCGGCGATTGTCGAGGCCAATCCGCAGGCCTGCCGGACGCTGTTTGGGTCGGTTTTTCAGGACAATCCGGCCTCGGCACGTGTCCTGACCAATTGCGGCTTCGATTATATCGGCGAAGCCGAGAGCTTTTCGGTCGCGCGCGGCGTCACCGTGCCAACCTGGACCTATATCCGCAAGCTTGACTGATCGATTTATTGATCGGTGATGGGGAGGACCGGGGCGAGGTCAAGCGGGGCAATCTCTGCCTCTGGTGGTGGGCCCAGCCCGCCGCCGTCGACAAAATTGCCTTGTCCCGCCGGTGGTTCGGATACTGTCGCGCTTTGCGTGACGGCCTCGACCGGATCGGTGCCAGGAGGGTCCTTAATCGTGTAGACTTCGGCCACATAGACAAAGAAAAAAGCGAAAGAGATCAGCAGGATCACCACGCCGGTCACGGCGGATTTGACGTAGATTTTGCCTGCCTCCAACGACACCTCGCTGTCAGGCAGGGCCGTCTTCCCGCCCGAGGCCATATAGACCCGATTTGCGCCGATGATCTGCACGCCAGCCAGAACAACGCCAGAGATGGTCAATCCAATCACCATCCACATCAACATCTGGTCGGCCACATGCTGCGTCTGGAAATTCACCCGGCGGATCAGAAACTCATTCAGCAGCCCTTGCGCGTAGAGATGGTCATAACAGCTCGCCGTCGCCGCATTCAGGTCGGGCAGCGCAACGGCCTCGCCCGCGCCAAAGCGCTTAATGCAATTGGATAGCCGGTAATCTTCATACAGAAAGTCGAACCGCTCATAACTGGGGCCCAGCAAGACGTCAGAGACGGCAAAACCCAGCACGAACAGCACCACCGCTGCCACTGAGGCCATGATGATCTTGTCAGCACTTACGCCGCTCATTTGATCTTGCCCGGAGCACCCCGGCAGTGGCAGGCCGCGCCGGATGCGACCACCTCGAATGTGTTGAGCCTGCAATAGGTCTCAGCGGTCTGGCAAATATAGGCGTTCATGACGGTGCCCCCTGCGCTAGGGCGCTGTGCGGCGGCGGGGCGTGTTTGCGTCCGGCCCTGCCTTTGCGCGGGCGGTTGCGGCGTGTTGATCTTGGGAAGCGTGCCGACAGTCCCGCGCGGCGGCGTTGCGATTGTCCCCGCTACAGGGGCGAGTTGCCGTGGTTTGGGCTGCATAATTTTCGGCTTGGAAGGAGCAATGGTCAGTGCCTTTGGCGTCGCTTTCTGGCAGCGCACAGATGGTTTGCATTGGGCGAGCGCGTCCACGGGGAAGCTCAGGGCCGCAACGGCGGCAAGGGTTCTCACAAACATAACAAATTCCTCAAATAATGGGCGTAAATAGCATAGTTGGCCGCGAAAAGCCATCCCGGCGCCAAGGGGCTTGCTTGTCAGCGCCGGGGGCATGGTCTAACGAACACCACCAGATAACCGCCGGTGGCTCCCATGAAGTTTCTCGACCTGACGAAAGTCTATATCCGATCCGGTGCGGGCGGCGGCGGCGCGGTGTCCTTCCGCCGCGAGAAATATATCGAATATGGCGGCCCCGATGGCGGGGATGGCGGGCGCGGCGGCGATGTGATCGTCGAGGCGGTTGACGGGCTGAACACGCTCATTGATTTCCGCTACCAGCAGCATTTCTTTGCCAAGAACGGCCAGGCCGGGATGGGGCGTCAGCGCACCGGCAAGGACGGTGCGGATATCACGCTGAAAGTCCCTGTCGGCACCGAAGTGCTGGACGAAGACGAAGAAACGGTGCTGGCCGACATGACAGAAGTGGGCCAGACCTTCGTTATTGCCAAAGGCGGCAATGGCGGCTGGGGCAACCTGCATTTCAAATCGGCCACCAATCAGGCACCGCGACGCGCAAATCCGGGCCAGCCGGGGGTGGAACGCACAATCTGGCTGCGGCTCAAGCTCATCGCTGATGCAGGTCTGCTGGGGCTGCCCAATGCGGGCAAATCGACCTTTCTTGCCGCGACCTCCAATGCACGGCCAAAGATTGCGGATTACCCGTTTACCACGTTGCATCCCAATTTGGGCGTCGTCGGCGTCGATAGCGTAGAATTTGTCATTGCCGATATTCCTGGCCTTATTGCGGGCGCGTCCGAGGGCAAGGGGATCGGGGATCGGTTCCTGGGCCATGTGGAGCGCTGCGCGGTGCTGCTCCACCTCGTTGACGGTACGTCCGAGGATGTCGTGGCCGATTACCAGACCATCATCACCGAGCTTGAAAATTATGCGGGCGATCTGGCCTTCAAGCCGCGCGTGACAGCCTTGAACAAGATCGATGCGCTGGATGCAGAAGAGCAGGCCCGCAAACGCGCAGCCCTTGAGGCCGCGACCGGTGGCCCTGTGCATCTGATGTCAGGTGTTGCGCGTGACGGGGTGCAAGAGGTGCTGCGCGCCCTGCGTGCCGAGATCGACGACACGCGCCTGCGCGAGAAACGCAGCAAGGAGGAGCCGGCGCCATGGCGGCCTTGAGTGAGGCAAAACGCGTCGTCATCAAGATCGGTTCGGCCCTGCTTGTTGACCGCGAGACCGGCGCGCTGCGAACGAAATGGCTGCAGGCGCTTGCGCAAGACGTGGCAGACGCAAAGGCGCGCGGGCAGGATGTGTTGTTGGTGTCGTCGGGCTCGATTGCGCTGGGGCGCGGTGTGTTGGGCTTGCCCGCAACGGCCTTGCCATTAGAGCAATCCCAGGCCGCAGCCGCCGTCGGTCAAATCCGCCTGGCCCGCGCCTATGAAGAGGCGCTTGCCCCGCACCGGATCACCGCCGCGCAGGTGCTCGTCACGCTGGAGGATAGCCAGGACCGACGGCGCTACCTGAACTCCCGCGCCACATTGGAGCAGCTCTTGAGCCTTGGCACGGTGCCAATCGTCAACGAGAATGACACGGTCGCCACAGATGAAATCCGTTATGGCGACAATGACCGGCTTGCCGCGCAGGTGGCGGTTACAGTGGGCGCGGATCTGGTGGTATTGCTGTCGGATGTGGACGGGCTTTACACGGCCAACCCTGCCGACAACCCCAAGGCCACCCGCTATGACGTAATCAATGAGATCACACCGGAGATGGAGGCCGCTGCAGGCGATGCGGGCTCTGGCCTGTCGAAAGGCGGGATGAAGACGAAACTTCTGGCCGCGCGCACCGCCATGGCGGGCGGGGCAGGGCTGGTGATCACACATGGCGCTGCAGAGCACCCGCTGCGGGCCCTCGAAAACGGCGCGAATGCGACCTGGTTCACTGCCAAAGTTGATCCCAAAGCCGCCCGCAAACGCTGGATTGCTGCGATGAAGCCCCAAGGCAGGCTCGTGCTCGATGCAGGGGCAGCGCAAGCGCTGCGCGACGGCAAATCTTTGTTGCCCGCCGGCGTCACCGAGGTGGTCGGGGCCTTTGGGCGCGGCGACCCGGTTGCGATCATTGATGCGGGGGGGCAGACAGTTGCCCATGGTCTCGCGCGCTATTCTGCCGCCGAGGCGCAAAAGATCAAAGGCCACCGGTCCCGCGAGATTGAAAGCGTGCTGGGCTATCCGGGGCGCGCCGCCCTTGTGCACCGCGATGATATGGTGCTCTAAAACCGTTACAGAGAACCGCTAGGTCAAGTGATATGAAAGACATGGACAACATCCCCGCCCTGATGGCCGATATCGGTGCGCGGGCCAAAGCCGCCTCGCAACAACTGGCCACTGCCTCTGCCGAGCGCAAACATGCAGCCCTCATCGGCGCGGCAGAGGCCGTATGGGCCACGCGTGCCGACATCATCGCCGCCAATCAGAAAGACATGGCCTACGGCGCTGACAAGGGGCTGAGCCCGGCGATGATGGACCGGTTGATGCTGGATGAAGACCGCATCCGCGGTATTGTGGACGGGCTGCGCTCGGTCGCGGAACAACGCGATCCGGTGGGTGAGGTGATGGCCGATTGGGACCGTCCGACCGGGCTCAATATCAAGCGGGTTCGCACGCCTTTGGGCGTGATTGGCGTGATCTACGAGAGCCGCCCCAATGTGACGGCGGATGCGGGGGCGCTGTGCCTCAAATCGGGCAATGCCGTGATCTTGCGTGGCGGGTCGGAGGGGTTCAACAGCTCTCGCGCCGTTCATGGCGCCTTGCAGGAAGGGCTGAAATCTGCGGGCCTGCCAGAGGATGCCGTGCAGCTTGTGCCGACCCGCGACCGGGAGGCCGTGTCAGAAATGCTGCGCGCCACAGACTATATCGACGTGATCGTGCCGCGCGGCGGCAAAGGGCTGGTTGGTCTTGTGCAACGCGAGGCGCGCGTGCCGGTCTTTGCCCATCTCGAAGGCATTGTGCATATCTATATCGACAAGGCCGCCGACGCGGAGAAAACGCTGAAAGTTGTGCTGAATGCTAAAACCCGGCGTTCGGGGATTTGCGGCGCAGCGGAATGCCTGTTGATCCATCAGGATGTGGTCGCCACGATTGGGCAGGGCGTGATCAAAGCGCTGCTCGAGAAGGGCGTGACGGTCGACGCGGATATGGCGCTCGACTTCATTGACGGGACGCAAAAGGCCACCGAAGACAGCTGGGGGCACGAATATCTCGACATGGCAATCGCCGCGAAGGCTGTGCCCGATCTTGACGCGGCCTTGGCCCATATCCGCAGCTATGGCTCGAACCACACCGATTGCATCATGACCGAGGATGCCGCCGCCGCCGCACGGTTCACAACTGAGCTGGACAGCGCAATTCTGATGGTCAACGCCTCGACTCAATTCGCCGATGGCGCCGAGTTTGGCATGGGTGCTGAGATTGGCATCGCCACTGGCAAGATGCACGCGCGCGGCCCCGTTGGGGCAGAGCAATTGACCAGTTTCAAATATGTCGTGACCGGCGACGGCACCGTGCGGGACTGACAGATTATGACAAAGGACATCCCCGACAATCTGGTCCGCAGGCAAGAGTTTCCCGCATCGGTCAGCCGCGCCGTTGTAACCCCGCTGCAGCCTTCGGTGGTCTATGCTTCACCCGACCCCGATACGTTGGACGCGCAATATGAGGGCAGCCTTGCAGGCTTTACCTATGCGCGCGAAGGGAACCCGAATGCCAACGTGCTGGCCGCCAAGATCGATGCGATGGAAGGGGCTGAGGGCGGGCTGATCACCTCTACCGGCATGTCGGCGATCAGCGCGGTGATGCTGGGTCTGCTGGGCCAGGGCGATCATGTGGTCGGCGGCAATCAGCTATATGGCCGATCATTGCGGATGCTGGGCCAGGAGCTGCCGCGGTTCGGGATCTCCCACACGCTGGCTGACCCTACAGACACCGCCGCGTTCGAGGCGGCAATCACGCCTGCGACCAAGTTGCTTCTGGTCGAGGTCGTGTCCAACCCGACGCTGCGTGTGGCGGATATGGAGGGCATTGCGGCACTCGCGAAAGAGCGCGGACTGCTGCTGGTGGTCGACAACACCTTCACCACGCCGCGCGCCTATCGCCCGTTCGAGCATGGTGCGGATGTGGTCATCCATTCCATCACGAAATTGCTCGCTGGTCATTCCGACGCGATGCTGGGCTATGTCGCGGCGCGCGACCCGGCGCATCGCGCAGCGATTGAGGGCACGATTGTCACCTTCGGGCTGAGCGGCAGCCCCTATGACGCGTGGATGGCGGAGCGTGGGTTGATGTCCTTTCACCTGCGCTACGACAGGGCCGAGGAAAATGCCGCCATGCTGGCCGATCACATCGCCGGGCTAGGCGCGCGCGTGCTTTATCCCGGTCGCCCCGATCACCCTGACCACAACCGCGCCGGTGCGCTGCTGGGTCCGCGTTTTGGCAATATGGTCAGCTTCGAGATCGAGGGCGGGCGCGCGGCCGCCAACAAGTTGACCCGCGCCATGCCGCAGATGAACTTCGCGCCGACGCTTGGCGATATTGGAACGACGGTCAGCCATGCTGCGTCTTCTTCCCATCGTGGCCTGACGCCTGAGGGGCGCGCGGCGCTTGGCATGTCGGAAGGGTTCTTCCGCATCTCGGTCGGGGTCGAGGATATCGCGCTGCTGAAAGACGACTTCTCCCGAGGATTCGCCGCGTTGTGAATGTCGATCAGGCAAAACCGATTCTGGCGGGCATCCCGCTGCCGGTGATGCTGATTGACGCAAGCTACCGGATCGCTGCGACCAATCCCGCGCTGCTTGAGCTGTTCGGCCATGATCCAGGTGGCATGAACGCGGTGACGCTGCTGCGCCAGGCACCCGTGCTGGCCGTCATGGACGGCGCAATTGAGGAGGGGCGGGAGGGCAATGCCCGCTTTCTCTTCACCGGTCTTGCCGGAGAGAGCACATATGCGTTTCGCGCGGTGCCCCTTCGGGCGGGTACGACCGTGACCGGTGCCGTGCTGAGTTTTGAGGATCGCAGCCATGCCGAGGAGTCCGAGACCATGCGCCGTGATTTTGTGGCGAATATCAGCCATGAGCTGCGCACGCCCCTGACCGCATTGACCGGCTTCATCGAGACCCTGCGCACATCTGCGCGCGATGATCCGCAAGCGCGGGACCGGTTTCTTGGGATTATGGAAGCAGAAGCGCAGCGCATGAACCGGATGGTGTCGGATCTTCTGTCGCTCAGCCGTGTTCAGGCCGATGGGCGCGTGCGCCCGCGCGACCGGGTGGATCTGGCGGCTGTGTTGCGGTCGGCCATTGCGACGCTGGAGGGCAAGCTGAAAGACGGGCGTGTTACTGTAGAGACCTCCGGGCTTGAGGAGGCGGCGGAGGTTTTGGGCGATCACGACCAACTCATGCAGCTGTTTTTGAACCTGATCGAGAACGCGATCAAATATGGGGGGCAGGGCAAGACCGTGCATGTCTCAATTGAAAAAGTGCATCGCGACCGGACCTTGCGTAAACCTGCGTTCAGAATCGACATTCGCGACGAGGGGGAGGGAATCGACCCGTTACACTTGCCCCGCCTGACGGAGCGTTTTTACCGCGTCGATGACCATCGAAGCCGGCAGATGGGCGGGACGGGGCTTGGGCTCGCCATTGTGAAACATATCGTCAACCGGCATAGAGGGCGATTAAAAATTCAGTCTGAACAAGGCGCTGGAAGCTGTTTCTCAACCATTCTGCCGACCGACTGACTTGGCTGTGGCGGGCTGTCATAAAAGATTTACAAAACTGACACAAAAGGCCAGTCGTCGGGATTTAGCTCTGCCCCACATGAGGCGCGCCGTGGGGGTGCGCCGCACTACACTATCTGAGGGAGTGACAGTATGTCGTTCATGAAAACCGCAGCCTCCGTAGCCATTCTGGTGGCCGCTGGCGCCTCTGCCGCAATCGCGCGCGATCAAATCCGCATCGTCGGCTCTTCGACCGTGTTCCCGTTTTCAACGGCGGTCGCAGAGCAATTTGGCCGGTCCACCGACTTTCAGACACCTGTGGTCGAATCCACGGGTTCCGGCGGCGGGTTGAAGCTGTTTTGCTCAGGCGTCGGCACGGATTATCCCGACATTACAAATTCTTCGCGCCGGATGAAGGCGTCGGAGTTCGAGCTGTGTCAAGGCAACGGCGTGACCGACATCACTGAGGCCATCATCGGCTATGACGGCATCGTGGTTGCCAATGCGAAGGGTGGGCCGGTGTTTTCGCTGACGCGCGAACAGATTGTCACCGCATTGGCCGCGCAAGGCCCGCTGCCGACCTTCTGGAACGAGGTCGATCCGGCGCTGCCGCCTTTGAAGATCGAAGTGCTTGGCCCGCCGCCCAGCTCCGGCACGCGGGACGCGTTTCAGGAACTGGTCATGGAAGAAGCCTGTGAAGGTGCGGGCATTGACTGCGAAGGCATCACAATCCGCGAGGATGGTGCATTCATCGAATCCGGTGAGAATGACAATCTGATCGTCTCCAAGCTTGAGGCTAACCCGAACGCGCTGGGCGTGTTTGGTTTTTCCTTCCTCGATCAGAACTCCGACGCGCTGCAGGGCTCCATGGTTGACGGGGTTGAGCCGACCTTTGATAACATCGCTGAGGGCGATTACCCGGTTTCTCGCTCGCTCTATTTCTACATTAAAAACGCCCATGTCGGCGTGATCCCCGGCATTCAGGAATTCGGTGTCGAATTCATGTCCGAGGACGCAGCTGGCGAGGATGGCTACCTGATCGACAAGGGGCTGATCCCGCTGCCCGAAGATATGTTCGAGACCGTTTCGGGCGATGTGGGCTCGCTGACCAAAATGACCGGTGAGGGTCTGAAATAAGCCTGACCGGCTGACAAGATTGGTGCGGGGTGCGCGACGACGTGCCCCGCGCCGCGTTTGGGTAAGGCAGATCGCCTGGGGGGCGTATGTTTGGACTGACACTACTTGCGGTATGCGTCCTTGGCGGGGTTTTCTATGCCCTTGCGCGCAACAAAGCAGTTGCCGTGGCAGGCGACGCGCCGCAATCCTTGCATTCCCGCCCAAGCTACCATGGTTTGCTGGCCTTTCTCGTGGCGACTCTGACAGGCATAGCGGTGCTGCTCGTGGTTTGGACCCTTTGGGGGGCTTGGATCGAAAGCAGGTTCGTGGCGCATATTCTTGAGGCGCAGCCGGACCTGAGCCCTATCGAGGTCGAGCTGACCCTGAGCGACGCCCGCGCCTTGGCAGAAGGTGGCATCGCCTCGCGCACCGATGCGCTGCGCGAACAGATCGCCTCCGAAATCACAGGTCAGACGGCGCTGCACCATTACGGCACGATGGCCCTGTCCACCCTCGCAGCGCTGATGGGCGGGCTTTGGGCCTGGCGCTCGGGCAGTGTCGCTTGGCGCGCGCGCAACCGGGCAGAGACGATCATCCGCGCGCTTCTAGCCCTGATGGCGGTGATCGCCGTAGCGACCACGGCAGGCATTATTCTGTCCCTGATCTTCGAGACGCTGAATTTCTTCAACAATATCAACTGGCAGGTCCATAAGTTCCTCTTCGGGACGACCTGGTCGCCCCTCTCCGGCGTGCAGGAGGGCAGGCTGGACCCCGACAAAGTCGGTGCGATCCCGCTTTTTGCAGGCACCTTGCTGATCACCGTGATTGCCATGCTGGTGGCCACCCCCATCGGGTTGTTTGCAGCGATTTACCTGTCGGATTTTGCAAGCCCGACGGTGCGGGCCTGGGCAAAACCAATGCTCGAGATCCTCGCCGGTATCCCGACCGTGGTTTACGGCTTCTTTGCCGCGATCACCTTGGCACCCTTGCTACGCAATTCAGGCGAAGCAGTCGGCCTGTCCATCGCCTCGGAATCCGCGCTTGCCGCTGGCATCGTCATGGGCATCATGATCATCCCGTTTATCTCATCCCTGTCTGATGACGTGATCAATGCGGTGCCGCAATCCTTGCGAGATGGATCATACGGTTTGGGCGCGACCAAGGCCGAGACCATCCGGCAGGTCGTGCTGCCCGCAGCACTTCCGGGCATTGTATCGGCGGTGCTGTTGGGTATCTCCCGCGCCGTGGGCGAGACGATGATCGTGGTGATGGCCGCAGGGCAGGGGGCCAACCTGACCGCCAACCCGCTGGAAGCTGTGACCACCGTGACCGTGCAGATCGTGATGCTGATTACCGGCGACACCGAGGCCTCGACCGCGGCGGGGCCAGCCTTCACACTGGGCTTCACTTTGTTCTGCGTGACGCTGCTGATGAACGTGGTGGCGCAGCGCATCGTGCGCAAATACCGCGAACGCTACGATTAGGGGCTGGCTGACATGGTCGATATGACAGAACTGACTGGCATGCATTCCGGTGCCTCCGCCGCCAAACGCACAGCGAAGCGGCGCATGGCGGAAATGCGGTTGAAGCTCTACGGTATGCTGGCGATCTTTCTGGCCGGGGCCGCCTTGGTGGCGCTGCTCTGGTCCGTGGTCGGCAAGGCCACAGGAGCCTTGACCGAGACCTATATCACGCTGCCCATCACCATCGAGGCGGCGGAGGTCGACCCCGATGGCACCGGTGATCCGGCGATCATCCGACGCGGTGATTTCAGTGGGCTCAGTCGCGACATGCTGCGCGCAGAATTCCCCAGTGCCAAGGGCCGGACCATCCGGCGCCAGCTGAACGATCTTACATCATCTGGTGCGGCGTTCGAGCTGGGCGATATGGTCGCCGCAAACCCGTCGCTCGTTGGTCAGACGATTGAGTTTCCATTCCTCGCCTCGGACGTCACGGATTTGTACCTGAAGGGCGAATATGGTGACTTGATCGCCACAGACGTGTCTGGCCAGCTGAGCATCACCGGTGATGAGGACGAGGTCGTTCTGACCAGCACCCAGAGCGATTTCGGGAAGGCCCTTGCCCGTGTGAAAGAAGGGCTACTGGCAGAGGCCGCCGTGATCCGACGCCAGGCTGCCCTGCAAGAGAACGGTGTGCGGTTCTTCGAAAATGTGCTTGAGGAGGCCGAAACCGACGCGGAGCGCGAACAGGCGGAGCTGCAGCTGACCGCACGCCGCGCCGCGCGAGACCAGCTGCTGGCGCAGGCTGATGATCTCGAGGCCCGCTCTGCCAGCGAGACCGGTGCCGAGGAATTGTCCGAGCGCAACCGCACGGTTTTCGTCAAGGCGGATGGCGGATGGTTCAAGGCCACACGCATCGATGCCGAGCGCATGGAGGCGGACGTGCTTGTCCCACCCAATGCGCGCGTTGACGGTAGCGCCGATTGGCAATTGCTGGTCACTGACCTGCCAGAAGCCTCGCGAAAAGTGAGCGATCACCAGATCGCCTGGATCGAGACGCTGAAAGACCGGGGCAATGTTCAGACGGTGTTTAACACGCGCTTCTTCACGGCGGGCGACTCGCGGGAGCCTGAGCTGGCGGGCATCCTTGGGGCGGCGGTGGGCTCTTTTTGGACGATGGTTGTGACCTTCGTGCTGGCCTTCCCAATCGGCGTCGCGGCGGCGATTTACCTCGAAGAGTTTGCCCCGAAAAACAAGTTCACTGATTTTGTCGAGGTCAATATTAATAACCTCGCGGCGGTGCCATCGATTGTGTTCGGGCTGTTGGGGCTATCGCTTTTTTTGGGGGTCTTCGGGGTTCCCAGATCGGCTCCTGTCGCCGGTGGCCTCGTGCTGGCGCTGATGACCTTGCCCACGATAATCATCGCGTCCCGGGCGGCGATCCGGGCCGTTCCGCCCTCGATCCGGGATGCGGCGGTTGGGCTGGGCGCAAGCCCGCTTCAATGCACCTTCCATCACGTCCTGCCATTGGCCATGCCCGGCATCCTGACCGGCACAATCATCGGCATGGCACAGGCTTTGGGCGAAACCGCCCCGCTGATTATGATCGGCATGGTCGCCTTCATCGTGGATATTCCGCAAGGGATCACTGATAGCGCGACGGTGCTGCCGGTGCAGGTCTTCCGCTGGTCCGACTTCCCCGAGCGCGCCTTCGAGGCGCGTACCGCGGCGGCCATTTGTGTGCTACTGCTCTTCCTTGTGATTATGAACGCAATCGCAGTCTTCCTGCGCAAACGCTTCGAGCGGCGCTGGTAGGAGAATGAACAATGCTAGATGACCTCAAAACGGAGCGCGTTATGGCCGGTGACGATATCAAGATTACGGCCAAAGGCGTTGACGTGTTTTACGACGCCACGCATGCCATCAAGAATGTGGATGTTGACATCCAGAACCGCGCGGTGACGGCCTTTATTGGCCCGTCGGGCTGCGGTAAGTCGACCTTCCTGCGCTGCCTCAACCGGATGAATGACACGATTGATATCTGCCGGGTGACCGGGGATATCCATCTCGACGGGCAGGACATTTACGCAAAGGATGTCGACCCGGTGCAGCTGCGCGCCCGCGTGGGTATGGTGTTTCAAAAGCCCAACCCGTTTCCGAAATCGATATATGACAATGTGGCTTACGGGCCCAAGATCCACGGGCTTGCGAAGAACAAGGCGGAACTGGATGAAATCGTTGAAAAATCTCTGCGACGTGCGGCGATCTGGGACGAGGTCAAGGACCGTTTGGATGCGCCTGGCACAGGGCTTTCAGGCGGGCAGCAGCAGCGGCTTTGCATCGGCCGCGCCGTGGCCACTGCACCTGAGGTTCTGTTGATGGATGAACCCTGCTCGGCGCTCGACCCGATTGCGACGGCGCAGGTCGAAGAGCTGATCGACGAGCTGCGGCAGGAGTTTACCGTGGTGATCGTCACCCACTCCATGCAGCAGGCGGCCCGCGTCAGCCAGAAGACGGCCTTCTTCCACCTCGGCAACCTGGTGGAATACGGAGAGACCGACAAGATTTTCACCAATCCCGAAGACCCCCGCACGGAAAGCTACATTACCGGCCGTATCGGCTAAGGACCTAGAGCCCATGATTGACCAACATATTGCATCCGCATTCGACCGTGACCTCGACAGCATTCAGGCGCTGATCATGAAAATGGGCGGCATGGTCGAAACCGCCATCTCAGACGGCGCCCGCGCGCTGGAACTGCGCGACACCGAACTGGCCGCCGAGGTGCGGGCCAATGACAAGCTCATCGACGCGCTTGAGGAACAGGTCGCCGCCGAAGTGGCGCGCGTAATCGCGATGCGCTCGCCCACTGCAGGTGATTTGCGCACGGTGCTGACCGTGCTGCGTATCTCTGGCAATCTCGAACGGGTGGGGGATTACGCCAAGAATATGGCCAAGCGCACATCGGTGCTGTCGGAAATGCAGCCCGTCAATGGCACCGGCGCGTCAATCCGGCGGATGACAAAGCTTGTCAATGTCATGATGAAGGATGCGCTCGACGCCTATATCCAGCGCGATGCGGATCTGGCCGCTGACGTGCGCGCCCGCGACACGGAAGTTGATCAGATGTATAACGCGCTCTTCCGCGAATTTCTGACGCATATGATGGAAGATCCGCGCAACATCACGCCCTGCATGCACCTGCATTTCATCGCCAAGAATATCGAACGGATGGGCGACCATGTAACCTCGATTGCCGAGCAGGTGATCTATCTGGTGACGGGCGAGGTGCCTGATGAAGACCGCGACAAGGCGGATCGTACCTCTTACGTGTCGGCCCCTCCGGGAGAGTAGACATGTCCACGGAACCTGTTGTTTTGGTGGTGGAAGACGATCCTGCGCAGCTTGAGGTTTTGGCCTATAATATCCGTGCGGAAGGCTACCGGGTGCTGACTGCCGATAATGGCGACGAGGCGTTGATTGCAGTCCGGGACGAGCAGCCTGACCTCGTGGTGCTGGACTGGATGTTGCCCAATGTCTCAGGGATCGAGGTTTGCCGCCAGATCAAACGCGACACGCAGCTGGCCAAGCTGCCGGTGATCATGCTGTCTGCCCGCTCGGAGGAAGACGACCGGGTGCGGGGGCTGGAAACCGGTGCGGATGACTATGTGGTCAAGCCCTATTCCGTGGCGGAGCTGTTGGCCCGCATCCGCACCCAGCTGCGCCGCACCCGCCCCGCCGCCATGGGCGAGCGGCTCGAATTCGACGATATCGTGGTGGACATGGAAGAGCACCGCGTCACGCGTGCCAATGCGCCGCTGAAACTGGGCCCGACCGAGTACCGCTTGCTGACCACGTTCATGGAAAGACCGGGCCGGGTCTGGTCCCGCGAACAGCTGCTTGACCGTGTCTGGGGCCGCGATATCTATGTCGACACCCGCACCGTGGATGTGCATGTCGGCCGGCTTCGGAAGGTGCTGACCAGCACAGGCGGTGACGATCCGCTGCGCACCGTGCGCGGCGCGGGATACGCGCTGGGATAGAACGCCATGAAGGGCTCACGGCCAGACCAAGCGGTGCTCAGCCGCGACACCGACATGTCCAAGACCGAAGACACACGCCGCGTGATCGAGGGCATGGTTGACGGGCTCAACGATCATCGGATTGCCGATATCGGCGACTTCTTCTCGGAAACCTTCCGCTGGATGGGCAATGCCGGCTGCGGGACCAAGCAGGGTGTAAGGGAATTTCAGGACAATTGGCAAAAGCCATTCCAAGCGGCGTTTCATGACAAGACCTGCATTGACGAGGCCCGGCTTTATATGGGGGAGTGGGCCGCAGCCTTTGGCCGCCAAGAGGCCACGCATTGCGGCATCTTCATGGGCGTGGCGCCCACCGGCAAGCGGATCGAGATTCGCTATATGGATTTCTGGAAGGTCGTTGACGGCAAGATCGTTGACAATTGGGTCATGGTGGACTTCCCCCATGTTTTGGCGCAACTTGGCGTCGATGTCTTCAACGGTGAGGGCTGGGAAGCCTTTGATCGAGGTAAAAAACAACCTCCAAGCCCCTGATAAAAGGTTCAAAAGATGAAACGTTCCTTTGTGAATGAAACCTTGCGGGAAGGGGACGCATTCATCCGCTCCTTCGGGCACATCCTGCCGCCATTCGCCTATTGGACGCCCGCGCAGATGAAAGACCGGCAAGGCGATATTCAGGGCATTCTCGAGGCGCGGCTGGGCTGGGATATCACCGATTTCGGCAAGGGAAATTTCCCCGATATGGGGTTGTTTCTGTTCACCACACGCAACGGGCGTCAGTCTGACCTCAAGGCAGGCGGGGGGATGTGTTATGCGGAGAAAATCATGATCTCCCGCCATGACCAGATCAGTCCAATGCACCGCCATGTGGTGAAGGCCGAGGATATCATCAACCGTGGCGGCGCGACGCTGGCGATCAAGATGTATGAAAGCGCGGCGGACGGCACGCTGGATACCAAGGCCGATGTGCATGTGGCCTGCGACGGCATCGCGCGGCACTTTGAGGCGGGCCATGTGCTGATGCTGGCCCCCGGCGAAAGCGTAACGTTGATGCCGGGCAACTGGCACAGGTTCTGGGGCGAGGGGGGGGATGTGTTGATTGGGGAGGTCTCGACCGTCAATGATGACGAGACCGACAACATCTTTCACCCACCGCTTGACCGCTTCTCTGGCATTGAAGAGGATGAAGAGCCGCTGCATATGCTGGTCTCGGATTATGCAAAATGGTTCGGCATCTGACGCCAAACGACCAACTTCGCCGGATGCGCTTTGACCAAGACAGCTCGGCAGCACTCGCCACTGGAGGCGCGCGATGAACATTCTGTTTATTATGTATGATCAGCTGCGGTTCGACTATCTCAGCTGTGCGGGCCATCCGCATCTGCAGACCCCGAACTTTGACCGCGTCGCGGCAATGGGCGTGCGGTTCTCCAACGCGTTCGTGCAATCCCCGATCTGCGGGGCCAGCCGGATGTGCTTCTACACGGGCCGCTACGTGGCCAGCCACGGTGCGGCCTGGAACGGGTTTCCTTTGCGCGTGGGCGAGCAGACGATGGGGGATCACTTGCGCAAGGTTGGGATGGGTTGCTGGCTGATTGGCAAGACCCATATGAAGGCCGACGCGGATGGCATGGCCCGGCTGGGCCTGTCCCCTGACAGCACCATTGGCGCGCGACAGGCTGAATGCGGCTTCGACGTCTGGCTGCGCGATGACGGGCTGTGGGGCCAGGGGCCAGATGGCTTTTATGACGAGCGGCGCTCGCCCTACAATGAATACCTGAAATCAAAGGGGTATGAGGCGGATAACCCATGGGCCAGCAACGCCAATGCCGGTGTGGATGAGGGCGGTGATATCGCCTCTGGCTGGATGTTTGCCAATGCGGACAAGCCCGCCAATATCCGTGAAGAAGACAGCGAAACGCCCTGGCTGACCCAACGCACGATCGACTTCATCGATCAGGCCGACGGGCCGTGGTGTGCGCATGTCAGCTACATCAAACCGCATTGGCCCTATATTGTGCCCGCGCCTTATCACGACATGTTCGGGGCCAATCACGTGCCAGAGGCCAACCGCCATCCGGTCGAGCAGGAAGATCCGCAGCCGGTCTATGGCGCCTATATGGCGAACAAGATTGCCGCCGCGTTCCAGCGCGACGACGTGCGCCAGAAGGTCATCCCGGCCTATATGGGCCTGATCAAGCAATGCGACGATCAGTTGGGCCGCCTATTGGAACATCTGGAGGCCACCGGGCGGATGCAGGACACGATGATCGTGCTGACATCTGACCACGGGGATTATCTGGGCGATCACTGGCTGGGGGAAAAGGACCTGTTCCACAATCCGTCCGTCAAAGTCCCGATGATTATTTATGATCCACGGTCCGATGCCGATGGCACGCGCGGCACGGTCTGTGACGCGCTGGTCGAATCGATTGATCTGCTGCCGACCTTCGTTGAGGCCGCAGGCGGGCAGGTGCCTGGTCACATTCTGGAAGGCCGCTCGCTCGCGCCTTGGCTGCATGGCGAGAGCCCGGACTGGCGCGACTATGTGATCTCGGAATATGATTTTTCTCCAACCGGGCAGGCGGAGAAATTGGGGCTCGACCCAAGCGAATGCCGGCTTTTCATGATCTTTGATGGCCGCTACAAAATGATGCATGCCGAGGGCGGCTTCCGACCCATGCTGTTCGATCTGCAGAGCGACCCCGAAGAGTTCCATGACCTTGCCAAAGGCACCGACCATCAGGCCGAGATCGACAGGCTCTACGCCATGCTCGCTGCATGGGGCCGCCGCTGCTCCCAGCGCGTCACGAAATCCGACGACGACATCCGCGCCATGCACGGCCAATCCCTGCGCCGCGGCATCCTGCCGTTCCTCGTAGACGGCTCCGAGGTGCCGGAGGAGCTGACCAGAGCCTATCGGGGGAAAGCAGGGAAAACTTATCTGGATGAGACCTAGGGCTAGGTCGGGCCTCTAATTCCTGTAATCAGTATTATGGTAAATATGGACTAGGTAGAAGCTATCCGACTTTAGCTACACCTTGTAACACCCTGATATAGTTATTTTCCCTTCCAAACGGGATCGCGCTTCTCGGCGAATGCCAAGGCGCCTTCTTTCTGGTCCTCGCTGTCATAGAGAATGTCAACGCTGGCCAGCTGTCGCCCTGTGATGCGGTTCATGGCGTCTTGAAACTTGGCATCTTCGGCGTCTCGCACGATCTCTTTGATCGCGGCGTAGACCAATGGCGGGCCGCTGGCGAGCAGTCGGGCTTGCTCCCATGCGCGGTCCATCAGGGCATCGGCGGCGACGATCTCGTTCACCAGGCCCCAGCGATGTGCTTCCTCGGCGTCAAACCAACGGCCCGTCAGCAACAGCTCCATCGCGATGTGATATGGGATCCGTTTGGGGAGCTT